>JBMLRS010000427.1:0-5489 GCA_049240905.1 Elsteraceae bacterium | reverse complement strand
ACGAAGCCGCGCATGCCGCGCTGCGCGCCGAGCCGGGGATCAAGTGGACGCTGTGATCGACGCCGAGTCCGTGCCGCCCGCCCGCGTGCGCGACCTCGGCCGCCAGCCCTACGAAGCGGTCTGGCGCGCGATCCGTGGCGGGAGATCCACCTAGGGCGAGATTCGCTTCCCTTTGGGCGGATCTGGCTCATGCCTTCATGAAAAACAGCGCGTCTTCAGCTTATCGCGATTCAGACTAAGTGGAAAACGCGCTAGCCGGAGAGCGCCACGGCGGCCACGGCCGCGACGAGCATCAAGTAAGCCGCCCGCAGTCCCCAGTAACCAAGGGGACGGCGCGGCGGAACATTATCGTTCGCAGGGCGACCGAGCGTCAGTCGGCCGACATAGGGCGCACGCGAGCGCGATCCCCCTGAATTGGCGTGACTGATGCGGGTCGCCCGGCGTCCGATCATCGACTTAACGCTTGGACAGCGGGACGTATGCGCGCTCGACCTGGCCAGTGAACAACTGGCGCGGGCGGCCGATGCGCTGCCCTGGATCCTCGATCATCTCTTTCCACTGGGCGATCCAGCCAACCGTGCGGGCCACCGCGAACAGCACGGTGAACATGCTGACCGGGATGCCCATCGCGCGCAGGATGATGCCCGAGTAGAAATCGACGTTCGGGTAGAGCTTGCGCTCGACGAAATAGGGATCCGAGACGGCGATCTTCTCCAACTCCATCGCCAACTCCAGCAAGGGATCGTTGATCCCCAGCTCGCCCAGCACTTCGTGGCAGGTCTGGCGCATCACCTTCGCGCGCGGGTCAAAGTTCTTGTAGACGCGATGGCCGAAGCCCATCAGGCGGAAGCTGTCGTTCTTGTCCTTCGCGCGGGCGATGAACTCCGGGATGCGGCTCTTGTCGCCCATCTCTGTCAGCTGGGCCAGCACGGCCTCATTTGCGCCGCCATGCGCGGGACCCCAGAGGGAGGCGATGCCGGCGGCGATGCAGGCGAACGGGTTGGCGCCGCTGGAGCCGGCCAGACGGACGGTCGAGGTCGAGGCGTTCTGCTCGTGATCCGCGTGCAGGATAAGGATCCGCTCCATCGCGCGGCTCAGCACGGGGTTGATCACATACTCTTCGCAGGGGACCGAGAACATCATGCGCAGGAAGTTCTCAGAGAAGGTGAGGTCGTTGCGCGGATACACGAAGGGCTGGCCGATCGAGTATTTGTAGGCCATCGCCGCCAGGGTCGGCATCTTCGCGATCAACCGATGCGAGGCGACCATGCGCTGGTGCGGATCATGGATGTCCGTGCTGTCGTGATAGAACGCCGCGAGCGCGCCGACCACGCCGCACATCACCGCCATCGGATGCGCGTCGCGGCGGAAGCCGCGGAAGAACTGCGCGATCTGCTCATGCACCATCGTGTGGTAGGTGATGGACTTGGAGAAGTTGGTCTTCTCCGCCGCGGTGGGCAGGTCGCCATGCAGCAGCAGGTAACAGACTTCCATGAAGTCGCTCTGTTCGGCGAGCTCTTCAATCGCGTAGCCGCGGTGGCGCAGGATCCCAACGTCGCCGTCGATATAGGTGATCTGGCTGTCGCAGGAGCCGGTCGAGGTGTAGCCCGGGTCGTAGGTGAAGTAACCGGTCTCGGCATACAGCTTTCGGATGTCGATCACCTTGGGGCCGATCGTGCCGGAAAGCAGCGGCAATTCAATCACTTTGCCCGTGCTGTTGTCGGTCAGGGTCACCGTTTCTTTGGGGGTCGCGGTCTCGGTCATGAAATGTCCTTCCTGATGCGGGGGCTGGCGCCGCAGTCGATGCGCCACCATAGAAGCCAGTCGATGACAAAATCAATTTCGTCAGGCGAATTCCGCGTCGATTTTGGGTGCGTTGCAGCGTCAACCGCCGCGCGCAAGGCCCGCCCGGAGTCGTTTCAGCGCCAAATCGCGGCCGAGAATGGCCATGACCTCAAAGATCGGAGGCGACACAAGGGAGCCGGCGAGGGCCGCGCGCAAGGGCTGGGCGGCCTCGCCGAGCTTTTTGTCGACCGAAATCGCCCAGTCCCGCACCGCCGACTCCAGCGCTTCCGCAGTCCAGGACGCAGATGCAGTAAGAACCGGAATCAGCGCCGCCAAAACAGCGTGGCCGGACAGCAGCATCGCCGCCGCCTTCTCGTCCGGATCAGGACTCTCTTCAGTGGCGTAAAGCGCTGCTGAATCAGTAAGATCGGTCAACAGCTTCGCGCGTTGCTTGAGTCCTGGCATGCCTGCCTTCAGCCGCGCGACGGCCGTCTCGGCAAGGGGCGTCCCGAGACGTGCCCCAAGGCGGTCGGCGACTGCGGCGGCGAGCTGAGCGTCGTCACCTTCGCGGAGATATTGGGCGTTCAAGTTCTGCAGCTTGGCGAAATCGAACCGCGCGGCGGAACGGCCGACCTTGTTCAGATCGAACCATTCGACCGCCTGGGCCGTGCTGATCTTCTCTTCGTCGCCATGGCTCCAGCCGAGCCGCAGCAGATAATTGCGCAAGGCTTCGGGCAGATAGCCCAGGTCGCGATAGGCGTCGACGCCCAGCGCGCCGTGACGCTTCGAAAGCTTGGCCCCATCCGCTCCATGAATCAGGGGGATATGAGCGAACTCCGGCGTCTCCCAGCCGCACACCCGATAGAGCTGGGTCTGGCGGAAGGCGTTGGTCAGGTGGTCGTCGCCGCGGATCACGTGGGTGATCCCCATGTCGTGATCGTCGACCACGACGGAGAGCATGTAGGTGGGCGTCCCGTCGCTCCGCAGGAGGATCATGTCGTCCAACTGCTCGTTGTTCACGGTGACGTCGCCCTGCACGAGGTCGGAGATGGTGGTGGCGCCGCTGGTCGGCGCGCGCATGCGCACGACGAAAGGCGCGCCGGGCGGAGCTTCAGACGGGTCGCGGTCGCGCCAACGGCCGTCATAGCGCTGAGGTTGGCCGGCGGCTTTCTGCGCCTCCCGCATCTCGGTCAGCTCCTCCGGGGTCGCGTAGCAGCGATAAGCCCCGCCGGTCTCCAGCAGGCCAACCGCGACCTCGGCGTGGCGTTGCGCGCGAGCGAATTGGAACACCGTCTGCCCGTCCCAATTCAGGCCCAGCCAGGTCAATCCCTCCAGGATCGCTTCGACCGCCTCCGGCGTGGAGCGCGCCCGATCGGTGTCTTCGATGCGCAGCAGGAAGTCGCCGCCGTGATGGCGGCTGAACAGCCAGTTGAACAAAGCGGTGCGCGCGCCGCCGATATGGAGAAATCCAGTCGGAGACGGTGCAAATCGCGTGACGACGCGCTTGGGATGAGACATTAGGCTGAATGACCGTGAGGGAGAGAATCCAAACGGTCACATGCTGGAAAACGCCGCAGAGCGCAAGTCGCCGTCCGCACGGCTCTGGAATGGCCTGATCGCCTGCCTGTTGGCGGAGCGCGACCGTTGGATGCTGTGGTTGCCGGTCGCGATGGGCGCGGGCGTCGGCCTCTACTTTGAATTGACGACCGAGCCGCCGTTCTGGATCGTTTGGAGCGCGCCCCTAGCCGCGTCCGCGGTTCTCGCGCTGACCTGGCGGCGGGCGCCATTGCGGCTGGGCTTGCTTTTGCTCTTGTTCGCCGCGCTCGGTTTCTCCGCCGCGCAACTGCGCAGTTGGATCGTCGAGAGCCCCATGCTCGAGCGCCGAGCGGGCCCTGTGGAAGTGACGGGCCGCTTGCTGGGGCATGACGAAACCGGGAACGGCGCTCGGCTGATCATGGATCGCCTGACCTTTGAGCCGCCCCTGCCAGGTCCAAGCCCGCGCGCGATCCGGCTGAGCCTGCGCAGCGACGGGTTGGCCCCCTTCAATCCCGGTCAGAGGTTGCGCGTCAAGGCCATGCTGCGGCCCATTCCCCCGCCGGCCGCGCCTGACGCGTTCGATTATCAGCGGTTTCTTTATTTTCAGGGGGTTGGCGCGCTTGGTTACGCGCTTTCGCCGATAGAGCTGGTGGGCGACGACGCTGTCGGCGGCTATCAGGTCTGGCTCGCGCGCTTGCGGGCGGAGATGACCCAGCGCATCCGCGCCGCGCTGCCCGGCGACACTGGCGCGGTGGCAGCCGCCTTGATCACAGGCGACCGCACGGCGATTTCGGAGGAGCTGGAGCAGGCGATGCGCGACAGCGGCCTGACCCATCTTCTGTCGATCTCGGGCTTGCACATCAGCATCGTCGCGGGCTTCGTTCTGCTGTTGATCCGCGGCGGGCTGGCTTTGATCCCGTGGATCGCGCTGCGCCACCCGATCAAGAAATGGGCGGCGGCGGCGGCCCTGTTGGTGGTGTTCTTCTATTGTCAGTTGGCTGGATGGACCGTGCCGATCCAGCGCTCGTTCTACATGGGCGCGCTGGTGCTGGCGGCGGTGTTGATCGACCGTGATCCCTTGTCGATGCGGATGATAGCCTGGGCTGCGGCGCTCGTGTTGCTGGTCGTGCCGGAGGGGCTGGTCGGAGCCAGCTTCCAGATGTCGTTCGGGTCGGTCGTGGCGCTGATCGCCTGCTGGGAGCGGTTGCGCGGCGTCTGGATGCGCTGGAACGCAGGCTTGGGGCTGCCGGGTCGAGTCGGACTGTATCTGCTGGCCCTCGCGCTCACCTCCGTCGTGGCGACGATCGCGACCGCGCCGATGTCCGCCTTCCATTTCAATCGAGTCGCGCTGTTTGGCGTGCTCGCGAACATGATCGCGATACCGGTGTCTTCCGTTCCAGTGATGCCGGCGGCGCTGATCGCGGCGCTGCTCATGCCGTTCGGACTCGAGCGTCTCGCGCTGATCCCGATGGGCTGGGGGATCGATGTGATCAACTGGGTCGCTTACCAAGTCGCCAGTTGGCCGCTGGCGGTCTTGAACGCGCCGTCCTTTCCGGTCGCGGCCTATGTCGCGATCTGTCTCGGTGGGCTTTGGATCTGCCTCTGGTTGGGGCGCTGGCGCTGGCTTGGCCTCACGCCGATCCTGATCGCGATCGGAATGGTCGCGGCCACCCCGGGGCCGGATGTTCTGGTCGCCGGCGACGGCCGTCAGATGGCCCTGCGCCGTGAGGATGGCGCGGTGGAGCTTTGGCCGTCCGGCAAGGTCGACCGTCAGGCCCGGACCTGGCTGGTGCGATGGGGCGAGGGCGACATTCCCGAGCGATTGCCGCCGGGCGCGGAGAATGGCGGGCGATGCGACCGCTTCGGCTGCTTTGGCAAGCTGGGCGGGGAGGGGATCGCGTTTGCGATGACGGTGCAAGCGCTGCCGGACGATTGCCGCCGCGCGACGGTGCTGATCAGCGCGGCGCCGGTGCGACGCGCTTGCCCCTCGCCTAAACTGACGATCGATCGGTTCACCTTATGGCGCAATGGCGCTCATGCGATCTGGTTGACCTCGAAAGGGCCGGTCGCCCGCTCCGTCCGCGACGCGCGAGGCGTGCGGCCCTGGGCCCCGGCACCGGAAGCGCGTCCCTAGAACAAGATCCGCTTACCTCGAAGCGGATCTTGTT
>JBMLRS010000426.1:0-3107 GCA_049240905.1 Elsteraceae bacterium | reverse complement strand
CGCCGACCCTGCCCGCGCCGCAGCCGCCGACACCGCAACCGGCGGCGCCGGCGCCCGTCGTCGCGCCGCCGCCTCCGGCGATGACGCCGCCCACCTTGCCGCGCGCGAGCGCCCCCTTGTCGCCGCCGGCGCTGCCTCCCCCGACCATGGACGCGCCGCAACCGCGCGCCGCGGCGCCGGTGGATCAGCCGACCAACCCGGCCCGCGCCCCGGCCTCCGTCGACTCCAGCGGGTCGATCGCCCCTACCGGTGGCTATGCGCCCAGCCGCAGCGCGACCGCGAGCCCGCCTCCGCCGCCGGCTCAGCCAGCCGGCCCCGGTTACGCGCGCCAAGCGATGCCCGCCGCCCCGCCGGCCCCGCCCATGTTGGACGCGCGCACGCCCACCCCGGCGCCAGTCCCGGCCCCCGCGCCGGCCAGCGGCGGGAACCTGGACGCAATGCTGCGCCAAACCTTCCCGGACGCGCAGGCGACGCCGCCGCGCACGGTGCTGCCGAACGCCCCAGCTCCCGCAGGCGAGGCAACTCCGGCGGCGGTGCTATATTTCCAAGGCGGCTCGGTCGCGCTGTCGGCCGATGATCGGGCGATCTTGGGCGAAGTCGCCAAGGCTGTTCGCGGCCGGCCGGCGGCGATCCAGGTGGTCGGCCATGCGAGCCGCGAGGCGAACGACAATGATCCGATCCGGCGCCGCAGCGCGATGTTGGATCTGTCCGCCCAGCGTGCGCAGGCCGTGGCGCGCGAATTGGCGCGTCTCGGCGTGCCCACCGCGCAGATCGACGTGCAGGCGATGGGCGACGCCCGGCCGGAATATGACGACACCAAGACCACTGGGGTCGCCGGAAACCGCCGCGTTGAGATCATGATCCGACTTTAACCAAGACGCCAACCGAGCCCCTGCGTGGGGCCATGACAGCAGGATCAGCCTTGTCCGCCAAAAAACCTTTGCGCGTCGCCTTCGCCGGTCTTGGGACCGTCGGGGCGGGGTGCCTGGACCTCCTCTCCCGCAACGCCAGCCTGATCGCCCAGCGCGCCGGTCGGGAGATCGTCGCCACCGCCTTCTCCGCGCGTGACCAGAACCGGGACCGTGGCGTCTCGACGCGAGGCCTCGCCTGGTTCTCCGATCCGGCCGCCCTGGCGGCCCAAGCCGACGCCGATGTGATCGTGGAGGCCATCGGCGGCTCCGAAGGCCCTGCGCGCGCGACGGTGGAGGCCGCTTTGCGCGCCGGCCGGCCGGTGGTCACCGCGAACAAGGCGCTGCTCGCCCATCACGGCGCCGAACTGGCCCGGCTCGCGGCGGAGAAAGACGTCGATCTGCGCTTCGAGGCGGCGGTCGCCGGCGGCATCCCCATCATCAAGGCCCTGCGCGAAGGCCTGGCCGGCAATCGGATCGAGCGGGTCGCCGGCATCCTGAACGGCACCTGCAACTTCATCCTGTCGACCATGCGCGAGACCGGCCGCGAGTTCGCCGACGTGCTGGCCGAAGCCCAGAAGCTGGGCTACGCCGAGGCCGATCCCAGCTTCGACGTGGATGGGGTGGACGCGGCCCATAAATTGGCCCTGCTGGCCAGCGTCGCCTTCGGCTGCGCGGTCGATTTCGACGCGGTGAAGATCGAAGGCATCCGTCATGTCTCCGCGCTCGACATCGCCTACGCAGAAGAGCTGGGCTATCGCATCAAGTTGTTGGGCGCCGCCACCATGACGCCGGACGGGCTGGACCAGCGCGTGCAGCCCTGCATGGCGCCGCTCTCAAGCCCCATCGCCCATGTCGAGGGCGTTTTCAACGCGGTTCTGGTGATTGGCGACGCGGTCGGCCGCAGCTTCTATCAGGGGCGCGGGGCAGGAGCGGGACCCACCGCGTCCGCCGTGGTCGCCGATCTGATCGATGTGGCGCGCGGTCTGCGCTTGCCGACCTTCGGCGTGCCGGTCGAGAATTTGCGCCGTAGCAACGCGCTCGCCGCTGGGGCTGCGCGCGGTTCTTACTATATTCGTTTGATGGTGCTGGACCGGCCGGGCGTGATCGCAGACGTGGCGGCGGCGCTGCGTGACCATCAGGTCTCGCTCGAGGCGATGCTGCAGCGCGGCCGCGCGCCGGGCGAGACCGTCCCGGTGGTGCTGACCACCCATGAAACCGATGAGGGGGCGCTGCGTTCCGCGCTCGACCGCATCGCGCGGCTCGACAGCGTGGTGGAGCCGCCGCGATTGATCCAAATCCTGCAGGAGCTCTAAGAAAATGGCTGAAACCAAGAAAAAAGCCGGGGGGAAGGGCGCGAAGCCGTCCAGCATGGACCGCAATCTGGCGCTCGAAGCGGTGCGCGTCACGGAATGGGCCGCGTTGGCCGCGTCCAAGCTGATGGGGCGCGGCGACGAGAAGGCCGCCGATCAGGCCGCGGTGGACGCGATGCGCACGGCGCTGAACGGCATGGCGATCGACGGCGAGATCGTGATCGGCGAAGGCGAGCGCGACGAAGCCCCGATGCTCTATATCGGCGAGAAGGTCGGCTCCGGCGGGCCGAAGATCGACATCGCGCTGGATCCGCTGGAAGGCACCACGCTGACCGCCAAAGGCAGCCCGAACGCCCTGGCCGTGATCGCGATGGCGGAAGAGGGCGGCTTTTTGAACGCGCCGGACGTCTATATGGACAAGATCGCGGTCGGCGGCGGTCTGCCGGAGGGACTGATCGACCTGGACGCTGGTCCGGTCGCCAATCTGAAGGCCTTGGCCAAGGAAAAGGGCGTTGAGATCGGCGATCTGGTCGCCTGCATCCTCGACCGTCCGCGCCACGCCGAGCTGATCGCCAAGGTGCGCGAGGCCGGCGCGCGCATCATGCTGATCACCGACGGCGACGTCTCCGGCGTGATCGCGACCGCCACCCCCGGCAGCGGCGTCGACATCTATTTCGGCAGCGGCGGCGCGCCGGAAGGCGTGCTGGCGGCGGCGGCGCTGCGCTGCATCGGCGGCCAGTTCCAAGGCCGGCTGCTGTTCCGCAACGACGACGAGCGCGGCCGCGCCCGCCGCCTCGGAATCGAGGATCTGAATCGCAAATATAATCTTCTGGAGCTGGCCAAGGGCGACGTGATGTTCGCGGCGACCGGCGTGACCGACGGTTCG
>JBMLRS010000425.1:0-2202 GCA_049240905.1 Elsteraceae bacterium | reverse complement strand
GGCGGCGGGGTTAAGCTCTCCGGGATGGGTTCGCCGCGCTCGACCGCCGCCGCAATCACATCGGCCGCTTTCGGACCGATTTCGCGCGACCAGGTCAGCCGCCGGGTCAGTTTTTTGCGATGGCCTCGACCTCCGCGACCCGGAACGTCTCCGCCTGAAGCGCGTGCCAGGCGACGGTCTCGCGGAAATCCCGCAGGCTGGACAGTAGGCCGCGCGCGGTCTCCCGGTCATAGGGCAGCGGATCGCCCTTCTCGTCCGTCACGCCGCGCCAGTCCAGCAGGATGGTTTCGGCCAGACAATCGATCGCGACCCGCTCCTCGACATCCTCCGGCAGATCGCGCCCGGCCAAGAGCAGGCCGCGATAGGGGCGCAGCAGCCGGTCGCGCAACGCCTTATGCCGGGGGTTGTTGTAGCGGGCGACGCGGATCGCGGCTTCCTCTCCCAGCTCGACCCAGGCGCCTTCCAGCTCCGCCTGCGCGTTGGTGGCGAAGCGTCGGCGTAGATTCATGGCCATGGTCAGGTTCCCTCAAAGAAGCGTTGGATCTGGATCTGGCAGCCCAGAGTCGGGTGACGGATCGCCTGGAAATCGAGATCGAGGATGACGTCGCGGTCGGCCGCGGAGACCTGCGGGGCGCCGCCCGAGAATTTCACCATCGGCAAGTCGATCAGCAGGCTGCGGCCGAGGCTGTCGCTCAAGGTCAGGTCATAGCTCGTGGTCTGGTTGGCCAGCATCTTGGCCAACAGCGCGCGGCTGCCGAAATAGGTGCTGAGCCGCCCGGTCACGGTCGAACGGCCGACGCCGGCGCCCACCGCCCCAAGGCTGCCGACCGCGGTCAAGGCGCGGATGTTGTTGTCGACGTTGAGACTGCAGGCGGTCACGAAGTTCGGCCCGGTCAACGCCGTCCCGCCTTCCGCCAACCTTCCAACATTGGCCGCGCTGTTCAGGACGTCCGACGCCGCCGCCGGCAGCGACGTCGCCCCCGCGACGCGGGCGTCCTGGTCGGTCGAGTTTCGGCCGACGAAACGGAACTCCGTCTTCACCACATCGTTCGCGGCAAGGTCGATCTTCAGGCTCGAGGGGGTGAGGCCGCGATGGTAGATGTGGGTCGGCGCCGCCTGACCCAGGAAGCTTTCCTCCGCCGTGAAGCTGCGGCGGATCACGCCGTTGCGCAGCAGATCGCCGATCCAAACCTGCACTGTGCTGGTGGTCTCGTTGGAGACGGCGAAGCCAGGAGGCGCGACGTCCAGGGTCAGGGCGTTGGTGGCGATCGCGCCGATGCGCGCCCAGCCGTTGCAGCCGGTCACGCTGATGCGATTGGCCGCCGCCGCGCCGCCGATCTTCACCCATTCGCCGACCGACAGGCCCAGCGTGGTGAAGTCCAGCGCGGCGCTGGTCAGGCGATTGGGACCGACGGCGGTCTTCAGATCGCCGGCTGCGCCCTGAAATCCGACGACCTTCAAGGACGCCCCGACCGGCGGGGGCGTCTCATTGACCAGCCCGGCGCCCGCCGCGACCAGATTGGTGGCGTTGCTGCCGGCGCCCGCGCGGAACAGCCCGTTGTTGGCGGTCTGCCCGAAGCCGCTGAGCCGGACAAGATGGCCCGGCGCGACCGCGGGTCCGCTGGCGAGCGACACCGTCCCGGTCGCGGCCGCGACGGAGGTCAGCGCGCCGCCGGCGGTCAGGTTCAAGCGGCCGGGCTTCTCCACCCAGCTTCCGAACAGGGTCGCCTCGATCAGGCTGTCGAAGGCGCCGAAGGACAGTTCGGCGGAGAAACCGCCATCGGTGTTCTGGCCGACCAGGATCAGGTCGGAGATCTGGCGATCGTCGCGGATCTCGTCGCTGATCCTGGTGTTGGGCTTGCCCGCCAGATCGATGGCGGTGACCCGGAGGGTCTGGAAGGCGGGGTTGGCGGGGGTCACGCCGAAATTGGCGCCGTCGACGCCCTCCAGCGCAAACCCCAGGCGGACGCGATTGCTGTCGGTCATGGCAGGGCCTCGTCAAAGTAGAAGGGAATGGCGACCGGCAACTGCCACCACAGGCCGTCGCGGCCGAAGGGGCCGACGTCGCCGATCGATGCGGCGCGGCACTGCACGCCTGAAAATCTCTGGGTTTCGAACAGCGCGGCGGCGCTGTCCGCATGTTTGCGCGCAGCTCTTGAGCCCGCCTGGGCCGGGGCCAGCACGGTGATCCGCAGGCTGCCG
>JBMLRS010000424.1:5764-8620 GCA_049240905.1 Elsteraceae bacterium | reverse complement strand
CGACATCACGGTCGAGCCCCAGGAAGTCGCTCGCGTCTGGAGCCTCGTCGTCGATCTCGCTCAGGCGCATCAAATGACGGTCTACGACGCGACCTATCTGGAGTTGGCTTTACGTCGATCCTTGCCGCTCGCCACGACGGAACTGGCGTTGGTCCGAGCGGCGAAGGCGACCGGCATTGGAGTATTGTCCTGAGCAGGCTGCAGACGAACTTGAGGCCTCGTCAATTTGGCGCCCACGCGCTAAACACCGCCGCGATGACTTTTCCCGCCTCCTTCGACAGTTTCACCGACCGCGTCGCCGTGATCGGCCTCGGCTATGTCGGCCTGCCCTTGGCCGCCGCAATCGCGCGGTCTCAGCCGGTTCTGGGCTTCGACATCGACGCCGGCCGGATCGGGGAGCTGCGCGCGGGGTTTGACCGCACGGGGGAAGTGAGCGCCGAGGCCTTGGCCGCCGTCCCGAACCTCGCCCCCTCCTGCGATCCCGCCGACCTCAACGGCAAAAGCCTGTTCGTCGTCACCGTGCCGACGCCGGTGGATTCCGCGAACAAGCCGGACCTCGGCCCGCTGCGCGCGGCCTGCGCCACGATCGCGCCGCATCTGACGCCGGGGGCGCTGATCGTGTTCGAAAGCACGGTCTATCCCGGCGTCACCGAAGATATCTGCGGCCCGCTGCTGGCCGCTGGATCCGGCCTGCGTCCGGGCGTGGATTTCGAGCTGGGTTACTCGCCGGAGCGGATCAATCCCGGCGACAAGCTGCACACCATCGACCGGATCACGAAGATCATCGCCGGCCAGAGCGCGCGCGGCGTCGAGCGCCTGCGCGCGCTCTACGGCCCGGTCACCGGCGACCGTTTGTTCGTCGCCGCCGACATCCGCACGGCGGAGGCCGCCAAAGCGATCGAGAACGCTCAGCGCGACATCAACATCGCCTTCGTGAACGAGATCGCGATGATCTGCGGCCGGCTGGGCCTATCGGCCCAGGACGTGCTGGCCGCCGCCCGCACAAAATGGAATTTTCTCGACTTCACGCCGGGATTGGTCGGCGGCCATTGCGTGGCTGTGGATCCCTACTACCTCGCCCAATGCGCCCAGGACGCCGGCCATGAGCCGGAGATCATCCTGGCCGGCCGCCGGATCAACGATCAGATGCCGCTCTGGATCGCCGAACGGCTGGACGCCCTGCTGCCGCGCGGCGCCCGCGTGTTGGTGCTTGGCCTGACCTTCAAGGAGAACGTGCCGGATCTGCGCAACACCCGCGTGATCGATCTGATCCAAGGGTTGACGCGGGCAGGCCACGCCGTCGTGGTTCACGACCCGCTCGCCGACCCGGCCGAGGCCAAGGCGCATTACGGCGTGACCCTCGCCCCCGACTTGCCGCAGGAGACCTTCGACTGCCTGCTCGGCGCCGTCGCGCATCAGGGCTTCAGAGCGCTGACGACCGAGGCGCTCGTCGCTCGCCTGACGCCCGCCGGCCTGCTGGCCGACCTGCGCGGCATGTGGCGCGACCGGTTGCTGCCGGAACAGATCAGGCGCTGGGCGCTCTAATAGGGGCGAACCCCCTCTTTCGCCATGCAATCGACGTTGGTCGCGCCCTTGTTGGCGACGTTGCACAGGCTGCGCGCGACGCCGGACTTGGCCATCTCCCAATAGTCGTCCGCGTTGTAGCCGCAGCTGGACAGCAGCAGGAGAGACAAGAGGCAGAGCGCACGCATCGGTCCGGTTCTCGATTGATCAGCAATGATTCTGGGGAGCGTACCACCGTCGCAGCCTGCATGGCGAGCGAACAGTCTTGCGAATGAGATCGCTTCGCACTATCTTCGCCGCAGTTGGATTTTCCATCGAGGATGACATGAATTTCATGGCCTGGGCTGCGGGCGTCGCCATCGCAAGCCTGATCTCCGGCGCCGCGTCAGCTGACGTGAACGTCTATTCGGCGCGCCAGGAAGCGCTGATCAAGCCGCAGTTGGACGCCTTCACCCAGGCGACCGGAATCAAGGTCAATCTGGTCACCGGCGACGGCGGGGAACTGATGCAGCGGCTGAAGGCCGAAGGCGCGGCCAGCCCGGCGGATCTGCTGTTCACCACCGACGTCGCCAATCTGCACCGCGCAAAGGCGGACGGTCTGTTCCAGAAAATCGGCTCCGCGGCGATCCACGCCGCCGCGCCGGCCCATCTGCGCGACAGCGACGACATGTGGGTCGGGCTCGGCGTCCGCGCCCGACCAATCTTCTATGTCGAAGGCAAAGTGAATCCGGCCGACATCCCGACCTATGAGTCGCTCGCGGACCCGAAGTTCAAGGGCCGGATCCTCGTGCGCTCCTCCACCCACCCCTACAACCAGTCCCTGCTGGCCTCGCTCATCGCGCATGACGGCGTGGCGAAGGCCGAAGCCTGGGCCGCCGGCGTCGGCGCCAACCTCGCCCGCAAGCCGCAGGGCGGCGATCGCGACCAGATCTCGGCCGCCGCCGCCGGATTGGGCGACATCGTCATCGCCAACACCTACTACTACGCGGGCATGATGACCTCGTCGAAGCCGGCCGAGCGAGAGGCCGCGATGAAGCTGCGCGTGCTTTGGCCAAACCAGGGAGATCGCGGCGCGCATGTCAACGTCAGCGGCGCCGGCCTCACCGCCGCGTCGAAGAACCGCGCCGAGGCGATCCGTCTGCTCGAGTTCCTGCTGAGCCCTGAGGCGCAGAAGATCTACGCCGAGGTCGGGTTCGAATATCCGGTGCGGCCGGGCGTCGCCCTCTCGCCGACGCTGACGGAGATGGGCGGGTTCAAAATGGATACGCTTGCGCTGTCCGAGCTTGGCCGCAACAATGCGGAAGCGGTTCGTATTTTTGATCGGACCGGCTG
>JBMLRS010000424.1:0-5754 GCA_049240905.1 Elsteraceae bacterium | reverse complement strand
TCTGGGTATGGGTTTTTTTTTTTTTATGGGCCGGGGGGGCGCTGATCCCCCGGGGGGGGGGGGCGCCGGGGCTTTGTGCGGGGGCCCCGCGTCAACCCGCCTGCGGAGCCGGCGCCTGGCTCCATCCGATGGTTTTCGCGCAGGCCCCCCCCTGGCCCACTTGACCTCATTCTCCTTCTCGGACCTCAGACGCGGACGGCTTGGCTCGTCCCGCCTGGACGGCTGGACCTGGAGCGCGATCCTGATCGCGGCCGCTCTTTCGGCGCCCATCCTCATCGTCCTGGCGCATCTCGCGACGCCGCGGATCGAGGTGTGGCGCCATCTCGCGCAGACCACGTTGGGCGGTTACGTGCTGACGTCGTTTGGCCTGCTCCTGGGCGTCTGCGCGGGCGCGGCGACGATCGGGGTGGCGACGGCTTGGCTGGTGTCGATGTGCCGCTTTCCTGGCCGCAGGATCTTCGAATGGGCGCTGCTCACGCCAATGGCGGCGCCGGCCTACGTCTTGGCCTACACTTACGCCGGGCTGCTGGACGTCGCCGGTCCCGTGCAGGGCTTCCTGCGCGCGACGACCGGGCTTTCGGTCGGCCAGTACTGGTTCCCTGAAATCCGATCGCTCGGCGGGGCGATCGCGATGCTGACGCTTGTCCTCTATCCCTACGTCTATCTCCTGGCGCGCGCGGCTTTCCTGAACCAGTCGGTCTGCGCGCTGGAGGTCGCCCGAACCCTCGGCCACGGCCCCTGGCGCAGCTTCTGGCGGGTGGCGCTGCCTCTGGCGCGTCCCGCCCTGGCGGGGGGCGTGGCGCTGGTCGGCATGGAGACGTTGAACGACTTCGGGACGATTCAGCATTTCGCGGTCGACGCCTTCACCACCGGAATCTACCGCGCCTGGTTTGGCCTGGGCGATCCCACGGCGGCGGCGCAGCTGGGCGGCTTGCTGATGCTGTTCATCCTGGCCCTGTTGCTGCTGGAGCGGTCCTCGCGCGGGGACGCGCGCTACCACCATACCAGCCCGCGCCACCGCGCCCTGCCGCGCTTCGCCTTGTCGCCCTTCGCCGCCTTGCTGGCGATGCTCGCCTGCTTCCTGCCGATCCTGCTGGGGTTTCTGCTGCCCTGCGGCGTGATGCTGGCTTGGGCGATTGAGACCGCGCCGCAGGTCATCGACGCGCGCTTCTGGGGGTTCGCCCGCAATAGCCTGACGCTCTCCGCGGCGACGGCGCTCATCGCGATGGCGCTCGCCTTGCTGCTCGCCTATGGGCTGCGTCTGTCGCGCTCGCCGCTGCTGCGCTCCGCGGTGCGGGTCGCGACGCTTGGCTACGCGGCGCCCGGCGCGGTGGTGGCGATCGGCCTTTTGATCGCGTTCGGCTGGGCCGACCGGGCGCTGTCGAGTCTGTTCGAGCTGTTCGGGGCGGCTCCGGGCGTGATCATCGGCGGCAGCGTCGTCGCGCTGATCTACGCCTATGTCGTCCGCTTCCTGGCGGTCTCCATGAACGCGGCGGAGGCAGGCCTGGCCAAAGTGACGCCGGCGCTCGACGGCGCGGCGCGAACCCTGGGCGAAGGCTATTTCGGCGTGCTAAGGCGGGTTCACGCTCCGATGCTGCGCGGCTCGCTGCTCGCCGGCGGGCTCTTGGTGTTCGTGGACACGATGAAGGAACTGCCGGCGACGATGATTCTCAGGCCATTCAATTTCGACACGCTGGCCGTCCGCAGCTTCCAATTCGCGCGGGACGAGTTGCTGCGCGAAGCGTCATCCCCTGGCCTCGCCATCGTGCTCGCCGGCATCCTGCCGGTGATCCTGCTGGCCCGCGCGATGGATCGATCCCGCCCCGGGCATTCGGCTTGATGACCGCCCCCGCGCGGCTTCAGCTGGCTCAGGTCAGCCATCGCTACGGCCAGGCTTTGGCCGTCGACGACATCAGCCTATCGGTCGCGCCGGGCGAGATCCTCTGCCTTCTGGGTCCCTCCGGCTGTGGCAAGAGCACCCTGCTCCGGCTCTGCGCGGGGCTGGAGCGGCTCAGCGCGGGGCGGATCCTGATCGACGGCGCGCCGGTCGCGGGCGACGGGCTCCATGTCACCCCGGAGCGGCGCGGCGTCGGCATGGTGTTCCAGGAGATCGCCCTGTTCCCGCATCTCTCGGTCGCGGCCAACGTCGCCTTCGGGCTGCGCGGCGTCCCGGCGGCGGAGGCGGAGGCGACCGTGGCCGCGATGCTGGCGCGGGTTGGCATGGCCGGCTTCGCCGACGCCTATCCTCACACTTTGTCCGGCGGCCAGCAGCAGCGCGTGGCGCTGGCCCGGGCGCTCGCCCCGCAACCGCGGCTGATGCTGCTGGACGAACCTTTCTCCGGCCTCGACGCGCGACTGCGCAGCGCCTTGCGCGACGACGCCCTGCATCTGCTCAAGGACGCGGGCGTCGCCACCGTTCTGGTGACCCACGACCCCGAGGAGGCCATGTTCATGGCCGATCGGATCGCGCTGATGCGGCGCGGTCGGTTCGTGCAGTTGGGCGGTCCGCAGCAGCTCTATCGCCACCCGATCAGCGCTTTCGCCGCCAGCTTCTTCGGCGACGTCTCGCGCCTGACCGGCGTCGCGCGCGGCGGCTGGGTCGAGACGCCCTTCGGCGCCCTACCCGCCCCAGAACTGGCCGACGGCGTCCGCGCCCTGATCCTGATCCGCCCGGAGGGCCTGAAAGTGAGCGCCGACGGCGAGGTCGCGGCCACCCTCCTGGAAGTGCGGCCGTTAGGCCCGTCCGCCCTGATCCATCTGGAGATTCCCGGCGACCCGCCGCTGCATCTGCACGCCCGCCGTCCGTTGGACGAGGCGCCCGAGCCCGGCGCGCCGGTCCGCCTCACGCTCGATCGCCACCAGGCCTTCGTGTTCCCTGAGGACGCGGACGCCGAAGGCCTCTAGAACTCGTCCGTCATCCAGGGCGTCGGGCCGGCGAAGGCCGCCGTCGCCAAGGCCAGCGCCCCGGCGTCGCCCTGAACCAGACCCAGCGCCGCCAGCTCCTCCGCCGTGCGCTGACCCGTGAACAGCGGGCCGAAGCCGCGGCCGAGACAGCTCAGCAAGGGCCCGCCCGCCCCCAGCGCGACCGGCTCGAACCCCTCCACGCCGATCGTCAGATTGACCGCCGTCGCGAAGCCGCGCGTCTCCAGCGCGCGCGCCGGGTTGATCGGGCGCAGCATCCATTGGCGCACATGCTCGACCGCCGCCGACTGGACGTCCATCACCCGCTGCAGCGCGTCGTCCGGCCCGCCGTCCCAGGTCACCTGGACGGTGGTGGAGCGGGTGGAGGCGATCAGCGCGGCGATCCCCGCCGCCGCCGTCAGATCCAGCGCCGCCCAGTCCTTCACCTCCAGCAGGCGGAGATCCTTGTGGTGCAGCAGGGCGTAGCCGCCCGGCGCGCCGTCGCGGCCGGGCAGCACATAGGGATCCACCTTCATGCGGTAGGGCTGGGCCTTGCGGCCCCACAAGGTTTCGGAGCGATCGACCATGCCGGCGGAGCGTCGGCCCGCTTCGGTCTGCAGCGCCCGGATCGCGCCGAACGCCTCATCGTCGCTCATGATCATCGGCGGCGGGGCCTTGGCGCCGGCGAAGGCCTCCGGATCAGCGGTCCAGCGAAACCGCCAACCGGAAGGCTCGAAGCCGGCGCGGCGGTAGACCGGCAGCGTCGCGCTGTAGAGAATCAGGAAGGCGTCTCCCAGCGCCGCCCGCTCCGCCGCGACATGGTCCAGAAGCTGGCGCGCGAGGCTCTGGCCCCGGTAATGCGGCAGCACCGCGACGTTCCCGATCCCCACCGCCGGCACGCGCCGCCCGCCAAACCAGAGGCCGAGCGGCAGCATCGCCAGCGACGCGACCGCCCGGCCGCCGTCGCGGAGCACGCGCATGTTCTCCAGACCGACCGACGCGCGCAGCCAGGCCGCCAGATCCGCGTCGCGCCCGAAGCTGCGGCGCATCAGCTGCTCATGGTCGGAAATGTCGGCGCTTGCGAAGCGATCGAAAACAAGGGGGGCGGCCGGCATTCCAGGAAACCTCGAAGTTAGATGATGATTCGCTGATAAGTATTTGTGGACTCGCCGAAAAATGATATCCCATTTTCACGAATCGGGTGTTTCGAGGTGAGCCATGACGGTATGGGCGAATGAACGTGTGGCGGTGGCGGCGGGTGTGCGCCAGCCGGAACGCGCGGAAAGCGGCACGGCCGCGGAATTCAACTTCTGGTGCGCCGTCAACAGCCTGCCCTTTCAGCTGGTCAGCCATGCCTGGCCGGACGGCAGCATCGAATGGGGCGTCGAATACGCGGTCGGCGAACCGGCGGAAACCATCGCCTACGGCACCGGTCAGCAGGACGAGGCGCTCGCCGTGCTCCTGGCTTACGCCTTCGCCGCCGGGGTCGAATGGGGCCATGCGACGCCGGATTGGCGCGGCGACGCCGCAGTCGAGGAGGACGTCGTCGCGGACGAGGAGGAGGACGACGAACCGGCCGTCCGGGGCGGCGCTCCCGCCGCTTCGACCTACACGCCCTCCGCCGCTCCGGCCTCGACCCCGTCCACGCGCACCCTGTCGCCAATCCTGGCGCGCCTCAGCGGCGCCGGCATCGAAACCCCGCCCCGCGCGGCGGCGCCTGAACCTCTCTCCCTGAGCCTGCCGAACGAACCGATCGGCCTCGGCATCCCGCCAGTCGAAGCCCCGATCAGCCGCCTCAGCCTGACCCTCGCCGCCATGGGGGCTGCGACCGCCGCCGCCGCGCCGCAGTCAGTCGCGCAGCAGAACATCACCCATCAGACCGTCAACAATCAACATATCGGCCGCCAGACCGTCGCCAATCAGACCGTTCTGGGCCAGACCCTGACTCAGCCTCAGGCCCCCGCTCAGGCCCAAACTCACGTCCAGACGCCGCCGCCCGTCGCCTCAACGACCGCCCCCGTCGCGACCGTGATCGTCGGGACCCAGCCGGCCCCGGCTGTCGTCGTCCAGACCCGTCCCACCCCCACGCCGACGCCAGCGCCAGAGCCAGCGCCGATCTTGGTTCCGGCGCCGGCCGTCGCGCAGGCCCCAATCCTCGATGAAGCCCCTGAAGCGGACGACTTCCTGCTGGATGAACCTGACATCGAGGAAGCGCCGAAGACGGCCCCGCGCGCGGTCGTCGTGACCCAGGCCGCGGCCCCGGCGCCGACGCCCAATCCGCCTGCGGTCATCTCCGGTCCTTTCGAACTGCCGGCGGTGGAGCTGTTGAACGCTCCGCCCGCCTCGCAGACCGCGCCGCTCGACGAGGTCACCCTCGCCGCGAACGCGCGCCAGCTCGAAACCGTGCTGCAGAACTTCAACGTGCGCGGCGAGATCATGGAGGTCCGTCCCGGCCCCGTGGTCACGCTGTATGAGCTGGAGCCGGCGCCCGGCACCAAATCCGCCCGCGTGATCGGCCTCGCCGACGACATCGCCCGCTCGATGAGCGCGCTGTCCGTCCGCATCGCGGTCGTGCCCGGCCGCAGCGTGATCGGCATCGAAATGCCGAACCCGAAGCGCGAGACCGTGTTCCTGCGCGAGATGCTGGGCACCGCCGCCTATCTGAACAACGAGCATCGCCTGCCGCTGATGCTGGGCAAGAACATCGGCGGTGATCCGATCGTGGCGGATCTGGCGCGCATGCCGCATCTGCTGATCGCCGGCACCACCGGCTCCGGCAAGTCGGTCGGCATCAACGCCATGATCCTGTCGCTGCTCTATCGCCTGTCGCCGGAGCGCTGCCGCTTCATCATG
>JBMLRS010000423.1:0-1260 GCA_049240905.1 Elsteraceae bacterium | reverse complement strand
CATCGCATGGCGCTGAATTTCGCGGCGCGGGCGGAAGGCGTGACCATGGCGACGGTGATCGATCGCCTGACCGCGCGGCTGGCTTGATCGGATGGAGCTGCGCGCCGAGACCGCTCAGCTGAGGCAGCGCGCCGAGCAATTGGCGGCCCCGCTGCCGCCGCTGCTCGTCGCGGCGGAGCGGGTGGCCTCGACCGTCATTCAAGGTGTGCATGGCCGGCGTCGGGTCGGGCAAGGAGAGGCGTTCTGGCAGTTCCGGCGCTATCAGCCCGGCGACGGCGCCAACCGGATCGATTGGCGCCAGACCGCGCGCGGTCAGGCCGTCTTCGTGCGGGAGAACGAGTGGGAGGCGGCGGAGAGCGTCTGGCTCTGGCGCGACGCTTCGCCCTCGATGGAATACAGCTCCGATCGTCGCTTCGAGACCAAGCGCCATCGCGCCGAACTGCTGACGCTGGCCTTGGCCGTGCTGCTGCTGCGCGCCGGCGAGCGGGTGGCCCTGATCGGCCATCCGGCGGCGCCCGCCAGCGGCAAGGGCGTGCTGAACCGCGTCGCATCCCTGCTCAGCGGCCTGACGCCGGGCCTGTCCGACGCCTTGCCGGAGAACGGCCAGGGCCAGGCCCCGCTGCCGCGCTTCGCCAAGCTGGTGATGGTCGGCGATTTCCTCGACCCGCTGGAGGACGTGCAGCGCCGCGTCGCCAGCTACGCGGCGAATGGGGTGGGGGGCGCGCTGGTCCAGGTTCTGGATCCGGCGGAGCTGAGCCTGCCGTTCAAGGGCCGCATTCGCTATGAGGGGATGGAGCAGGACGGCGCGCTGCTGGTGCGCCGCTCGCAGGACATCCGGGAGGCTTATCAGGCGCGCATGGCCGATCAGAAGGCAGGGCTCGCCGACATCGCGCGCCGGCATGGCTGGCTGTATCATGGGCATGTCACGGACCGACCGCCGCAGGAAGCGTTGCTGTCCCTGTTCATGGCGCTTAGCGGAACGGGGGTCTGATCATCATGCTCGCGCTCGGATCTTTGGCGTTTCTCGCTCCCTGGTTTCTGACCGCGCTGATCGCGCTGCCGGCGATCTGGCTGCTGCTGCGGGTCACCCCGCCGGCGCCGCGCCTGCTGCGCTTTCCCGCGATCCGCTTGCTGTTCGATCTGACTTTGGAATTCAATTTTGTCTAGTTTAGACAAACCGTCGACCAGAGCGGCTACGGGCGCACCAAAGCGCTCGATCAACTCATCTTTACGAACGTCCTGATCTTCCATGACGTCATG
>JBMLRS010000422.1:0-5144 GCA_049240905.1 Elsteraceae bacterium | reverse complement strand
GCCGCCGTCGCGCGCCAACTCCGTCATCAGGTCCAGCACTTCGCGCTGAGTCAGAGTGTCGAGCGCGGTCGTCGGCTCGTCCGCGATCAGCAGCTTCGGCCGCAGCAACATCACCGAGGCCAGCATGATCCGCTGGCGCATCCCGCCGGAGAACTCATGAGGGTAGGCCTTCAGGCTGCGCTCGGGATCGGCGATGCCGATGCGCTTGAGCATCGCGAGGCTGCGCGCCCGTATCTCCTCCGCGCCCAGACCGAAATGCCGGGCCAGCCCCTCGGCCATCTGCGCGCCGATCGACATCGCCGGATTCAGGGAAGCCATCGGCTCCTGAAACACCATTCCCAGTCCGGGCCCACGCAGTTTGCGGAACTCGGCGTCGTCGAGCGCGCCGACGTCTCGGCCCTCCAACAGGACGCGGCCGGCGGTTTGACGCACCCCGGAGGGCAGAAGCCGCATCAGCGCGCGCGCGGCCATGGTCTTGCCGCTGCCCGACTCCCCGACGATCGCCAGGAATTCGCCGGGGGCCGCGTCGAGACTGAGGTCGCGCAGGATGGAGATCGGGCCGGCCTGCAGGCAAAGGCCCTGAACGGAGACGACCGGGGTCACATCGGGGGTCACGCGCGGCTCATCCGCGGATCCAGCCAGTCCCTCAAGGCGTCGCCCAGGAGATTGACGCCCAGCAACGTGACCGCGATGCAGCAGCCCGGCGCCAAGGACAGCCATTCCGCCGTCGCCATGTAGGGCCGCCCCGCCGCCAGCATGTTGCCCCAGGTCGCGGCCGGCGGCGGCACGCCGAGGCCGAGGAAGCTGAGCGCGCTCTCCGACAGGATCGCCCAGCCGAACATCGAGGTCGCCAGCACCGCGATCGGCGCCACGCAATTGGGCAGGATATGGCGGACCATGGTGTAGGCGTCGGAATTGCCGATCATGCGTGAGGCTTCGACATATTCCTTCTCGCGCAGCGACAGCACGGTTCCGCGCAGGATGCGGACGACGGAGGGCGTGTAGGCGAGGCCGAGCGCGAGGATGATGCTGGATTGCCCTGGCCCCAGCGCCACCATCACGCCCAGGGCCAGCAGGATGCCGGGGAAGGCGAGGAGCGCGTCGTTGAAGGTCATGATCACCCGGTCCACGGTCCCGCGCAGAAACCCGGTCAGCACGCCGATCGCCGATCCAACGACGATGGCGAACGCCACCGTGCAGAGCGCCACCGTGAAGCTGATCTGCGCGCCGTCCATCAGCCGGCTCAGCACGTCGCGGCCGAACTCGTCCGTGCCGAACCAGTGATCGGCGGAAGGCCCGCGCAGACGCTCGCGAATGCGCGCGGCCCGGGGATCATAAGGCGTCCAGAAGACCGCTGTGAGGCCGGCGAGAGCCATGCCCAGGAACAGGGGCAGGCCGATGAAAAGTCCCAGACGCCCCTTCATTCAGCGGCCACGCGCGGATCGAACAGAGGATAGAGCAGATCGACCAGAAGATTGATCACCACATAAAGCAAGGCGGTGAACAGCAGGCAGCCCTGCACGACGGGATAGTCGCGGGCGAACACCCCGTCGACCATCAGCCGACCGAGCCCAGGCAGGGAGAAGACGGTCTCGATCACAGCGATGCCGCCCAGCAGATTGCCCAGGATCAGGCCGACCAGCGTCCAGGTTGGGGCGAAGGCGTTGGGCAGCGCGTGCCGGATCAGCACCCGCGCTTCCGACAGCCCCTTCGCGCGGGCGTGGGCGATGTATTCGAGGCGGAGCACGTCGATCGCGCTGGCCCGCGCCATCCGCGTGATCACTCCGCTTTCATGCAGCGCCAGAGTGGCGATGGGCAGCGCCAGATAGGTCAGCGCGACCCACGGATCCTCGCGCATGGACACATAGCCGATGACCGGAAGCCAGCCAAGCTTGACCCCGAACAGCAGGAGCATCAGCAAGCCCAGCCAGAAGGTCGGGATCGCGAGAATCAAGGTCGTGACCCCGACCACCGCGACGTCGAGCGATGAGTTCTGGCGCCAGGCGGCGATCATGCCGACGGCGACGCCGATCACCGCGGCGATCACGACCGCCGCCAGCACGACGCCGGCGCTGACCTGAAACCGCTCCCAGATCAAAGGGAGCACAGGCTGCCCGTTCGTGACCGCCAACCCGAAATCCCCGGTCATCGCGCGAGAGAACCATCGCCAGAACTGGACCGGCAGGGGTTCGTCCAGCCCCATCGCGGCGCGGGCGTCGGCGATCTGCTCCGCCGTGCCCAGATCTCCGAACATCAGCTGCACGGGATCGCCCGGGATCAAGCGCACCAGGGCGAACACCGCGACGCTGACCAGCAGCAGCGTCGGCAGCGTCATCGCCAGTCGCCGCAGGATGTAGGAGACCATGGGAGGCGCGCGGCTAGTTGACCTTCACGCCCCAGATCCGCGGCATGGAGGCCGGCCAGGTCTTGTAGCCGGTCACGTTCGAGCGATAGGCCGCGATGTCCGCGCTGTTCCAGAGCGGGATCATCGGCAGATCGGCGACGAAACGCTTGTGCAGATCGTCGAACAGGGCTTGGCGCGCGGCCTTGTCGCTGACCACGAGAGCCTTGTTGATCAGCTCGGTCGCCTCCGGATTGTCCCACACCTTGTTCGGCTGGGTCGATTTCGGGCCGGTGAGCATCAGGAAGCTGAGCGCGGCGTCGAGACGGGCGGAGTAGCTGAAGAACATGCTCTGGTAATTGCCCTTGAGGTAGAGATCCAGGAGGGTCGCCCACTCCAGCACCTCCAACTCGATGTTGATCCCCGCCGCCTTGGCCATCGACTGCACGAAGACCGCGCCGTTGTAGAGGGACATGTAGCGCTTGGTGACCAGCATCTTGATCGGCTGGCCCTTATAGCCGGCCTCCGCCAGCAGCTTCTTGGCCTCGGCCAGATTGAAGGGCAAGGGCGCCTGCTGCACGGCGCTGGAGTAGGGGCTGGAGAGCGGAATGGGCGAGCTGACGGATTTCACCAGCCCGTTGGTCAAGGTCTCGACCAACGCCTCCCGGTCGATCGTCAGTGAGATCGCGCGACGGATCCGCACGTCGGAGAGCAGAGGGTCGGTCGTTTGGAACAGCACGCCGTTCAACTCAAGCGTGGGGCCGCTCTCGATTTTCACGTCGCGGCGAGCGCGGGCCTCGTCGATGTCGGAGGCGGAGAAATCCGGGCGAATGTCCAGCGACCCGCTGAACAGCGCGGCCTTGGCGGCGGCGCCGTCGGGGATGATGATGAAGCGCACCTTGTCGGCGAACACGGTCTTGCCGCCGGTCAGCCCGTCGCGCTCTCCGCCGCGCGACTGATATCCCGCGAATTTCTCCAGATCGACGTACTGGCCGCGCCGCCACTCCGCCATCTTGTAGGGGCCGGTGCCGATCGGCGTCGCCATCTTCCCGTCCGGTCCCAGGGAGTCCATGTGGTAGATCGCCGAGCCGCCGCAATCCAGGCGGGCCATCTGACCCAGGAACATCGCGCTGGGCTTTTCGATCCGAAAAACGACAGTCTTCGGATCCGGCGTCGCGATCTCCAGAATCTTCGCGGAGCCGCGGCCGTCGAACTCGGTCAAGCAACGCCACTGGGTCGCAGGATCCATGTAGCGCTTCCAGGTCGCGGCGACGGCGGCGGAATCGAGTTTGGCGCCGTTATGGAAGGTGACGCCGTCGCGCAGGGTGAAGCTGTAGCTCAGCCCATCGGCGGACAGATCCACCTTCTCGGCCAGCATCGGGCCGATCGATGTGTCTTCGCGATAGGCGACCAGACCTTCGAGCACATGCAGCAGAACCGTGCTGGTGTTCAGGTCGGTGTTGACCCCAGGGTCAGTGCCTCGAATGTCCGCGTTCATCATGACGCGGAGCGGCGTTTGCGCGAACGCGGCGTCAGCCGACAGAAGGGCGCAGGCGGCCACAAAGGCCGATCTCAAAAGTCTCGACATAGAAACAGCGCTCCTCTTGGTTTGGAACGCCAGCTCAGCTAGCCTTCCGCATGGATGAACTCTCGATTAATCGGTAGGTCGTGAAGTCCTTGTTCAGCGCCGGCAGCGGGGCGATCTCAAGCAGGCCGAGGGCCGGCTGCATCACGATCATCGCTACGGTCGCGGTCAAGTTGTCGCTGTGAGACAGGCGCGGTGGGCGGCATACCGACCAGGGCGTCGCCAGATCGTCGAACAAGGCCGCCTTCACGTCGGCGACCGACAGGTTCGCCTCTTGTCGATCGAGCAAGGACCGCACGCGCATGTCGCGGTAAAGGCTGTCAGGCACCGTGGCCACGCCCGTGTCCACCAGCTTGCACAGCGCGACGGGGCTGACCCAATGGTTGGCGTGCACCAGCAAGTCGTCCTCGGGCTTGACGACGAAGGTCTCGTCCGGCGCGCACTCGATGCTGAACGCCAGGCCAGCGTGATGCGCGATCATGATGTTGTTCGACGCAGACTTCCGCGTGCCGCGAACCGCGCGAATGGCCTCTGCGAAATGCCCGCTCTCCAGGATCTTGCGTCGGATCAAGGCCAGGGGAACGCCCAAGTCGCGATAGTCGCGATCGGATTCCAGGTAGTTCGCCGTTACGGAGACGCCGGCGGAATTGAACCCGGACCGCGCGAGACCGCCGGCTTCGGTGAATGTGAGATAGGAGGGGCCATGATCCGAGCGGACGTTCAGCACCACCCCGGTTTCCGCGCACTCGACTTTCCAGTCCCAATTCTGCGCGTGGATCTGAACGCCGTTCAGCGCCCGCCCAGGTTGGACCACCACGGAGGTGCAGCCGTCAGGGTCGGTGTCGACGGGTTGGCTTCTTCGCTGGGATTCATGCTTCGCCAACGCCAGCACTTCCGTGCGCGCGTTGATCAAGGCGACGGTCGACAAGGGCGTGTCCGCCCCCTCGGCGATGCCGCGCATCTCCTCGACATAGCTGGCGTCGAACGCCGCGATCTTCGGCATCAGGGACTCGACCAGCGCGTTCACCGCCGCCTCGCCGTACCCCAGCCGCCGGAGTTGCGCGTGGTAATGCGCGGCCCCTGTCAAAATGCGGCCGGCCGCCGCCGCGCCATACTGCCGTCCGCGCTCGCGCGGGGAGCCGGAGAGCCGGATTTAAGGGAAAGGCGTCGCGATAGTCAAGCGCAAAGATAATATTGTATTTTATATCGACACAAAAC
>JBMLRS010000421.1:11492-19469 GCA_049240905.1 Elsteraceae bacterium | reverse complement strand
CGCCGACGAACTGCCGTTCTGGCAGACCGTGGAGGGCAAGCCGCATCTGGTGGTGCCCTATTCGCTGACCAACAATGACGGGAAATATGTCGGCTGGGTCGGCACGTCCGACCAATGGTTCGAATTCGTGCGCGACGCCTTCGACACGCTCTACGCGGAGGGGGCGACCCAGCCAAAGATGATGTCCGTGGGCCTGCATATGCGGCTGATCGGCCATCCTTCGCGCTCCGCCGGCCTCGCCCGCCTGCTCGATCACATCATGAAGCATGACGGGGTGTGGGTCACCCGCCGGCTGGACATCGCCCAGCATTGGCGCGCGACCCATCCCTACCCCGGCAAGGGCCTTAACGAGTAGCGACCACTTTGGCGCGTTCTGTCCGCTCTTCGGCCGGAGCGCGCCTTTTTGCTTGTTCGTTAAAGCCTAGAATGGCCTCCTCGCTTCACATGAGGAGACGCGTTATGTCCCATTCCGACACGGCCCTGATCGTCATCGACGTCCAGGAATCCTTCCGCCACCGCCCCTACTTCACCGAGACCGAACTGCCGGCCTTCCTGGCGAAGTCGCAAGCCCTGATCGACGGGGCGAAGGCGCAGGGCATGAAGATTATCCAGATCTTCCATGTGGAGGATAACGGACCCTTCGCCGAGGAGAGCGGCCTTGTCGTCACCATGGCCCCGTTGGCGATCGCGCCGGACGCGGTGTTCAAGAAGCGGCGGCACAGCGCGCTGGTCGGCAGCGGCTTGAATGTATGGCTGGTGCGCAACGGGATCCGCCGGTTGCTGATCTCGGGCATCCGGACCGAACAGTGCTGCGAGACCACGACCCGCCACGCCTCCGACCTGGGCTATCAGGTGGATTTCGTGTCGGAGGCGACGCTCTCCTTCCCGATGATCGGGGCGGACGGCGTGAAATGGTCCCCGGCGGAGATCAAGGCGCGCACGGAGCTGGTGCTGGCCGGCCGTTTCGCGAGAGTCGCGACGGTGGCGGAAGCTCTTGGGACGCCGGCCCAGGCGGCGGCGGCGTGAGCACGGCGCGCGTGCTGCCGGTCTTCATGGTCCTGCCGCCGCGCGCGCTGCTGCTGGACGTGGCCGGGCCGATCGAAGTGCTGCGCAAGGCGAACCTGGAGCAGGACAGGCTGCGGTTCGCCGTGCGCTTCATCGGCGCCGCCGCGCGCGTGCCCAGCTCCATCGGTCTGGATCTGGCGGGGGTGGAGCCGTTGCCGGACGAGCTGCCGGACGGCGCGATGGTGATCATCTCCGGCAGCGCCGGGCAACCGCTTGGCCGCTACGGCCAGACCGTGGAGGAAGATCGAGCGCAGGAGGACGAGATCGTCGCCTGGCTGCGCGCCCGGATCAGGCCGGGGATCCGGCTGGTCTCGATCTGCTCCGGCGCGGTTCTGGCGGGGCGGGCGGGTCTGCTGGACGGGCATGACTGCACGACCCACCACGCGACCTGCGCGGAGCTGCGCCAGATCGCGCCGAAAGCCCGCGTGCTGGAGGACCGGCTCTATGTGGAGGACGGCGAACGTCTGTCGAGCGCGGGGGTGACGGCCGGGGTCGATCTGATGCTGCATATGGTGGCGAACCTGATCAGCCCGGCCTGCGCCTTGGCCTGCGCGCGTTATCTGGTGGTCTATCTCCGGCGCGGCCCCGGCGATCCACAGATCTCGCCCTGGCTGGAGGGGCGCAACCATGTCCATCCCGCGGTGCATCGCGCGCAGGACGCGGTCGCCGCCGATCCCGCGCGCGCCTGGAGTCTCGCCGAGCTCGCGAAGACGGTGGGGGCGAGCCCGCGCAACCTGTCGCGGCTGTTCAACGAGCAGGCCGGCATGAGCGTGACCGATTACGTGAACCGGATGCGGGTGGCGCTGGCTGGCGAGATCCTGACCGGCAGCCGCGTCGACATGGAGAGCGTGGCCGAACGCGCCGGTTTCGGCTCCACCCGCCAGTTGCGCCGCGCCTGGGGTCGGCTGCACGCCGCCCCGCCCAGCCGGATTCGATCGCAGGCGAAGGCCGCGGCCGAGCGGAAGGTCGAGAGCGGTTATGGGACGGCGGGATCCACCTCATAGGCCGCGACGCCGTTCCGGCCCCGCCGCTTCACTGTGTAGAGCGCCTCATCCGCACGTTTGATGATCGTCTCGACCCCGTCATCGGTGTGGCGGACGGTTGCGACGCCGAAACTGCCGGTCAGCTTCAATCCACCGCGCGCGGTGTCCAGGGTCGCGGTGCGGATCGTCTCCAACAGACGCCCAGCGACCTCCACCGCTTCGGTGTCCGTGGTCTCCGGCAGGATCATGCCGAATTCGTCGCCGCCGATCCGGGCGATCAGATCGCTGGGCCGAACCACCGTCCGTCCGCAGCGCGCGACCAGCCGCAGCGCTTCGTCGCCAACATCATGTCCATGAACGTCGTTCACCGTCTTGAAGTGATCGATGTCGAACAGCACCACCGCAAAGGGTCGGCGGTAGCGGCGCCACCGCTCCATCTCCGCTTCGATCTGATCGTCGAACACGCGACGCACGGCGAGCTCGGTAAGGCTGTCGGTGCGCGCCTCGCGCCGGATCTGCGCGGCGAAGCGCTCCGCGATCAGGATGATCACGCCGGCCACGCCGAAAGCGGCGATCACGGTGGCTCCGACGATCATGGTGGCCCCGAGCTTCTCCCAGGGGTCGCTGTCCGGCCCGAACAGAATCACGGCGATGCGCACGGTCTGGGCGACCGCCGTGAAGATCGACAGGATGATGATCAGCGAGCGTCCCAGCCGATGATCCTCGACCGGCAGGGCGCGCGCGATCTGGTACAGCACGATCGCGAACCCGATCAGGGCGAGGTTCAGCACCAGCAGATGGGCGGTCATGTCCGCCCCGGCAGCCGACAGCGCGACATGCGCGCCGGCGTAAGCCAGGAAGGCGATCACGCCGACGCTGGGCGGCCAACTGAGACTGGCGAGCTTCGCCCCGCCGCGGAAGATGAACATTGGCCCGGCGAAGCCGCTGATCAGCCCCAGCAGCGTGAGGATGGGAGACTCCCAAACCACGCCGACCCCGGTCACCGCCATCACCGAAGGCGCGACCAGATAGCCGACCGAGAACTCCCAGGGCATGCGCCATTCATGATCCAGCCATGCGACGGCGGCGAACAGCGCGCTGAACGCCAGCATCATCACAACATGAACAACGATAAGATTCTGTAGGTTAAAAATCATCTGAACGACCCCTGCGATCGACGCCGCCAGGCGATCGATCCTGCGCGATGCGCATAAAGAGGTTTCAGAAGCGCTCGACCCAGGGCCTCAACTCCATCTCCCAGCTCCAGGCGCTGCGGTCCTGGCGCAGCACCTGAAGGTAGCTTGACGCGATCGCGTCGGGATCGAGCAGACTGTCCGGAGCGTCCGCCGGCGTCGGCCAGGCGGCGCTGCGGATCCCGCCGTCGATCACGAAATGCGCGACGTGAACGCCCTGCGGCTGCAGCTCGCGGGCGATGCTCTGCGCCAGCCCGCGCAAGGCGAATTTCCCCATCGCGAAGGGGGCGGAGAGCGGGTAGCCCTTCACGCTGGCCGAAGCGCCGGTGAACAGGATCGCGCCACGCTTCTTCGGCAGCATGCGCTTGGCGGCCGCTTGCGCCGCCAAAAAGCCGCCAAAGGCGCAGACGTCGAGGGTGTTGGCGACCTGCGCCGGATCCAGATCGACCAAGGGGCCGCGCACGCGCGCGCTGGGGTTATAGACCACCACCTCCGGCGCGCCGCCGAGCGCCTGATCCATGTGATCGAACAGCGCCTCGACCTGATCCGGTTTGGAGGCGTCGCAGGCGAAGAAGGCCGCGCCAACCTCGTCCGACAAGCGCTTCAGCTTATCGGCGTCGCGCGCCGCCAAGCCGACGCGCATGCCCTCCGCCTTGAACAGGCGGGCGAGCGACGCGCTGAGTCCGTCGCCAGCCCCGATGATCAGGGCGGATGCATAGTCTGGAACCAAGTTCGCGCCCTTCAATTCACACCCGCTTATTGACTTAGAACGCAGCAGCTCTTCCGGCAAGCCTGCTCAGTCGCCGCGCGTCGTCGCCATGCTCTTGATCAGGGTTCTTCCAATCCGACATTCAGAGCGCGCTCGACGCGCCTCAACCGATGGCGAAGTCGGGATCCTTGCCGAGGATATTTTCTAGCAATTGGTGCGGGCGGTCGGAATCGAACCGACACTCCTCTCGGAACCGGATTTTGAGTCCGGCGCGTCTACCAGTTCCACCACGCCCGCACAGCCTGGCTGCGACCCAAGGGGCCGCGCGGGGCGCAATTTAGCGCCGCCTGCGCCCGCGCGCCACCCCTTTCAGCGATGATCCGGATCGGGCCGGATCGGCGCTAGCCCTTGGCCGCTTCCTTCACCAGCCCGAACATCGCGCGCAGGCCAAGCGGTTCGCCGCCTTCCGGACGGCCGGGACGGGAGCGCGGGTTCCAGGCCATCGTGTCGACATGGGCCCAGCGGGTCTTCGGCGACACGAACTCGGACAGGAAGATCGCGGCGGTGACCGCGCCGGCGAAACCGTCCTCGCCGGTGGAGGAGATGTCGGCGACCTTGCTGTCCAGCATGCGGCGATAGCCCGGCCACAAGGGCAGGCGCCAGAATGGGTCGTCCTGCGCCGCGCCCAGCCGGGCGAAGCTGTCGGCCAGATCGTCATGGCGCGTGAAGAGCGCCGGCAACTCCGGCCCCAGCGCCACGCGCGCGGCGCCGGTCAAGGTGGCGACGTCGACGATCAGGGCCGGCTTCTCCGAATCGGCCTCGGCCAACGCGTCGCACAGGATCAGGCGGCCCTCGGCGTCGGTGTTGCCGACCTCGACGGTGGTTCCTTTGCGCGTGTTCAGCACGTCCAAAGGCCGGAAGGCGTTGCCGGCGACCATGTTCTCCACCGCTGGAACCAAAAGGCGCAGCCGCACGGGCAGCTTGGCGTCCATCACCATGCCCGCCAGGGCGATCACCGTGGCGGCGCCGCCCATGTCCTTCTTCATCAGCTTCATGCCGGCGGCGCCCTTCAGGTCGTAGCCGCCCGAGTCGAAACATACGCCCTTGCCGACCAGCGTCACTTTCGGATGCTTCGGATCGCCCCAGCGCAGATCGATCAGCATCGGCGGCTTGGCGCTGGCGCGGCCAACCGCATGGACCGCCGGCCAGTTCTGCTTCAGCAGGTCGTCGCCAATGATCGCGCTCACTTCCGCGCCATAGCGCTTGGCGAGATCCTGCGCGGCGGCCAGCAGTTCGGCCGGCCCCAGATCCTCCGCCGGCGTGTTGATCAGATCGCGCGCCAGTTTCGTGGCCTCGGCCGTGCGCAGCGCCTCGCCGCGATCGGCGGCGTCCGGCCAGACCAACGCGGTCTTCAACGGCTTCTTCTTGCGATAGCGATCAAACCGGTAGGTCCCCAGAGCCCAACCGATCGCGGCCTGAGTCGCCGCCGCCTTGTTCAGCGCGCCGTCGATCCGATAGGTCCCGGGCGGCAGCTTGTAGGGCAAATCGGCGTAGGCCCAGAGCCGGGCCGCCGGTTCGTCGCCCGCCTCCACGCCTAGCAGGAACAAGGCCGGGGAGCCGTCCGGGCTCGGCAAGGCCAAAAGCGAACCGGGGGCGGCTTCGAAGCCATGCGCGGCGATCCAGGCGCGGTCGGCGTCCGAGCGCGCTTTCAGCCAGCGCGGAAGACCCGCCTTGGTCAGCGGCTGGATCGCCCATGCGGCGTCATTGGTCTCAACCAGTCCATAACTCATGCCCTGCGCTTCCTCTCACCCCATCGGTCGGACTAAGATGCCGCCCGCGACTGCGGCTGCCAAGGAAAGACCGCAGCGCGCCTGACAAGGAGACAGCATTTGGCGGAATTCACCCTGATCATCGGCAGCCGGAACTACTCGTCCTGGTCGCTGCGCGGCTGGCTCGCCTGCCGGGAAGCGGGCCTCGCCTTCGACGAGGAAGTGATCGTGCTCGGCCGGCCCGATACGGCGACCCAGATTCGGCGTCACTCGCCCAGCGGCATGGTGCCGGTGTTGAAGCATGGGACCGTGACGGTGTGGGACAGCCTCGCCATCCTCGAGTACGCCCATGAAGTCGGCGCCAAACCGCTTTGGCCGGAAGACCGCGGGGCGCGCGCGATGGCCCGCGCCGCCGCCGCCGAGATGCATTCCGGCTACCGCGAGTTGCGCCAGAACATGCCGATGAACATCCGCGCCAACCATCCCGGTCGCGGCATGACCCCCGCCGTGCAGGAGGACGTCAACCGCGTCACCGCGCTGTGGCGGGAATGCCGGCGGCGGCATGGCGCGGGCGGGGCCTTCCTGTTCGGCGAGTTCGGCGGGGCCGACATCATGTTCGCGCCGGTGGTCACGCGGCTGCTGACCTACGCCGTGGCGCTCGACGGCGACGATCAGGCCTACTGCCAGGCTGTCATGGCGCATCCGTCTATGGCGGAGTGGGTTGCGGCGGCCAAGCGCGAACCCTGGATCATCGACAAATACGAGATCTGACCAAAGACCGGGAGCGCGCTATTCGCTGAGCGCGCTCTCATCGGCCACGCCGCGCTCGCGAAAAAACCGGGCCGCGCCGAGGTGAAGCGGCGCGACCAGACCGGCCGTCGCCTGATCGATCTTCAAATCCCGCGCGGGGCCAATCAGCTTGAGCGTCGCCGGCTGCCAGAGCGCGCGCGCCAGCGCGTGGGCGGTCTCGATCGGCAGATCGGCGCTGACCACCAGTTGGGTCGGCACGCCCAGGGTTTCGATCTCAGGCGCGTCAGGATATGCGCCCGCCGGGATCTTCACGGAGACCAGCCAAGCGCGCGCGGCGCGCTGCACGGTCATCGCCGAGCGGTCCAGGCTGATCGGACGGATCTGCCCGGCGCGGATTGGCTCGACGAACCCGGCGTTCGGCGCAGCCCCCATGAAGGCGAGCCAATCCACCTTGCCTTCCGTCAACGCGGCGACGCCCGCGGCGATCTCGACCGAAGCCGGATCCACCACCGCGGCCGGCAGCAGCTTGCCCGCCAGACGCGCCGTCAATGCGGGGCTTTCGCCCTCATCCGCGGTGATCGCGGCGCGGCGCTGGGCGCCCCCGCCGGGAGCGAAGGCCGCCGCCTCCCCCCGCATCATCACCTGCAGCGGAGCGACGGAAAGGGTGGAGATGGTGCGCAATGGGGCGCGCGGCTTCTCCCCCGCGGCGACGGGCGGGGCGGAGCTGATCGCGCGCGCCACCGCGTCGGCGGGCAGCAAGGCGGCTTCGATCTGGCCGCGCATCACCATCGTCGCGGCCTGATCGGCGCCGGCGACAGTCTGAACGACCGCGATCATGCCCGGCACACCGCAGCTGCCGCCCTTCTCGCAGCTGCGCCCGCCCGGCGGATTGGTGAGGCCGGAGGCGACCAATCCGGCCAAAGCGAAGCCGTAGCCTTCGACCGAAGGAGCGGCGATACGAAACATCTGCGGCGGGTCGTTCTGGGCGTCCGCGCCAGGCGGCGTCAGCGCGATCGCCGCGCCAAGCAAGACCGGCGCAAGGCGACGCGCGATCGCAGTGAACGGAATCGCCTTCGCCGCGCAGGGGGCTGCGCGGTCATGAAAACCCTGGCTTTCGGACATAGTCGAAGACTTCCGCAACCACCCGAACGATGTCGGTCGCACCGTCCGTTCTAGTAACGCTCAAGACTACGACAAATTGTTCCCCCAAACAATCGCCAGACGACAAGAATATCCTTAATTTCCTGTCACCCGGCGAGGCTCGCCGCCATGGGTCGGATGGTCACCCCGGCCTGCTCCAGCGTCGCGCGCACCGCCCGCGCCATGGCGACGGCGGCGGGGTTGTCGCCATGCACGCAGATCGTGTCGATCTGCACCGGGATCACCTTGCCGGAGGTGCTGACGATCGCGCGGTCGCGCACCATCGCCAGCACGCGCTTGGCGGCGACGTCCGCGTCGTGGATCACCGCGCCTTCGATCTTGCGCGAGGTCAGCATGCCGGCGTCGTC
>JBMLRS010000421.1:2931-11482 GCA_049240905.1 Elsteraceae bacterium | reverse complement strand
GTGCGGTCGGCGAAGACTTCGCGCGCCAGGCGCAGGCCCAGCTGCTGGCCCGCCGCCTCAAGCTGGCTGCCGGGCATGACCACGAACAGCAGCGAGGGATCGACCGCCTTGATCGCCCGCGCCACGCCCAGCGCGAGATTTAGATCGACCGCCGCCATGTTGCCGAGCGAGCCATGCGTCTTCACATGGGTGACCTTCACCCCGCCATGACGCGCCATCGCCTGCATCGCGCCGATCTGATAGGCGACCTGCTTCTCGATGTCCTCCGGCTTCTCGCCCAGGATCGGCCGGCGGCCGAAACCCCAGACGTCGAAGAAGCTGGGATGGGCGCCGACGTCGACCCCGTTCGCCTTGGCGGTCGCGATGGTCTCCGCCATCACCAGGGGATCGCCAGCGTGGAAGCCGCAGGCGACGTTGGCGGAGGAGACGATCTTCAGCATCTCCGGGTCGTTGCCGAGCGTGTAGACGCCGAAGCTCTCTCCCATGTCGCTGTTCAGGTCGATCGCGGTCATCTCGGGCGTTCCTCGCTTGTCAGGGGTCGATGTTCGCGCCCAAGATCGCGCCCGGCCTCGTCGCTGGCAAGCAGGGACGACAGAAGAAATGGAAGAGCCCGATGAGCGGACGCGGCATGCTGATGATCTGGACCAACATCCCCGACGACGCGGAGGCCGACTTCAATCGCTGGTACGACCGGGAGCATGTCGCCGAGCGGGTGGCCATGCCCGGCTTTCAATTCGGCCGGCGCTACCGCGCGGCGGTGGACGCGCCGCTGCGCTATCTCGCGCTTTACGGAACCGAGAGCGTCGCGTCTCTCTCAAGCCCCGGCTATCTCGCCGCGCTGGGCCAGCAGTCGCCCTGGTCGCAGCGCGTGCTGTCGCGCATGACCGACACGCGGCGGCTGGTCGGGACCGTGACAAAACGCCACGGCGCCGGCCATGGCGCCAAGATCATGGCCGGGCTGCTGACTGTGCCGGCGGCCGAGGCCGCGGCCGCGCGCGACCTGCTGGACGAAGGGTTGCTCAAGCCGGCGGCGGCGCTCGACGGCGTGACCTCGGCCTGGCTGCTGGAGGCGGACCCGCTGCTGTCGCGTCCGGTCACGCCCGGCGCGCCGGCGCCCGATCCCGATGGGCCGCTGACCTGGCTGATCGCGATCGAGGCGGGGGTGACCGACGCCTTTCCGGCGGTGCGCATCAATGGCGGCGCGGCGCTGTCGAAAACCAAGCTGGCGCTGGTCGATCTGGAGATGCTCTGGTCGCTGGAGCGCGGCGACCTTGCTTGACGCGTCAAGAGGTGCGCTGCAAATTCAAATAGTTAAGAACACAACAATCATACAGGGGACCTTTATGATGAAGCTTGGAGCATTCGTCGTCGCCGCGTCGCTGATGACCTCCGGTCTGGCGCTCGCGGATGAGAAATGGGACATGCCGACGCCCTATCCCGACGGCAACTTCCACACGCAGAACATCCGCTGGTTCATCGACGAGATCAAAAAGGCGAACGGGACCAAGCTGGACATCGTCGTGCACAGCGGCGCCTCGCTGTTCAAGATGCCGGAGATCAAGCGTTCCGTGCAGACCGGCCAGGTGAACATCGGCGAGTTCCTGCTGTCGGCCTACGGCAACGAGGACCCGATCTACGAGGCGGACGGCATTCCGTTCCTGGCCGCCGGCTATGACCAGGCCTGGAAGATGTACCAGCTGCAGAAGCCGATGCTGGAGAAGCGCCTGTCCGCGCAAGGCATCCGCCTGCTCTACTCCGTCGCGTGGCCGGGCCAGGGCGTCTATTCCAAGACCCCGATGACCAAGCTCAGCGACTTCCAGGGCATCAAGTTCCGCGCCTACAACGCCGCCACCGCGCGGCTGGCCGAGTTGGTGAAGGCCCAGGCCGTCACCATCCAGCAGGCGGAAGTGCCGCAGGCCTTCGCCACCGGCGTGGTGCAGGCGATGATCACCTCCTCCTCCACCGGGGCGGACACCAAGGCGTGGGAGTATGCGAAGTACTACTATGACACCAGCGCCATGCATCCGCGCAACGCCGTGGTGGTGAACGAGCGCGCCTTCCGTCGCCTGCCGGCTGACGTGCAGGCGTCGGTGCTGGAGATCGCCGCGAGGGCTGAGGCGCGCGGCTGGGAGCTGAGCAAGCAGAACACGATCGACACGCAGAAGCTGCTCGCGCAGAACGGCATGGTCGTGGAGCCTCCGCCGCCTGCCCTGATGGCCGAGTTCAAGGCGATCGGCGCGACCATGATCAGCGAATGGGTGAAGAAGGCCGGTCCGGACGGCGAAGCCCTGGCCAAAGGCTTGCAATAGCCGAGTCGTAGAGGGCGGCGAAGCGGACGATCCCGCTTCGCCGTCGATCCTGTTGAAAGACCGTCGCCATGCGCGCATTGTTGGACGGCCTGTACCGCTTTTGCGGGATCCTGGCCGGCTTCTTCCTCGTCCTGATCGCGGTGATCATTCTGGCGCAGATCGCCAGCCGCGAGCTGAACTTCACGCTCCCCTCCACGGATGATTTCGCGGGCTTCGCGATGGCGGCCTCCGCTTTTCTGGGCCTGGCTCCGGCGCTTCGCTCCGGCGCGCACATCCGCGTGACCCTGCTGATCGGCTTTCTGCCGCCGGGGCCGCGCCGGATGGCCGAGCTCGCCTGCCTGATCACGGCGATCGCGCTGCTGGGCTATTTCTCGTGGTATTGCGTGAATATGACCTGGGAATCTTACGTCTTCAACGACCGCTCCCCAGGAGTGCTGTCGTTCCCGCTCTGGATCCCGCAATTGGCGATGACGGTCGGCGTGGTCGTGCTGACCATCGCGTTCGTTGACGATCTCGCCGCCGTTCTGCGCGGCGACGTCCCCTCCTATGACGCCGCGACCGAGATCGCGCTTGAATCAGATCGGCTCGGCGACTCGCTGGCCACGCCAGGCAAGGAGCGGTCATGAGCGGAATCACCGAAGCCGTCGTTCTCATCGCCCTGCTGTTCATCTTTCTGGGCGCGGGGGTATGGGTCAGCCTGTCGCTGATGCTCGTCGCCTTGATCGGCATGGTGTTCTTCACCAATTCGCCGGCCGGGCTGGTGATGGCGACGCAGATCTGGGGCTCCTCCAACAGCTGGACCCTGACCGCCCTGCCCATGTTCATCTGGATGGGCGAGATCCTGTTCCGCACCCGGCTGTCGGAGGACATGTTCCGCGGCCTCGCTCCCTGGCTGACGCGGCTTCCGGGCCGGCTGATGCATGTGAACGTGGTCGGCTGCGGGATCTTCGCCGCCGTGTCCGGATCGTCGGCCGCCACCTGCGCGACCATCGGCAAGATGACCTATCCCGAGCTGAAACGGCGCGGCTATCACGAAGACATGTGCATTGGCAGTCTCGCCGGCTCCGGCACGCTGGGCCTGCTGATCCCGCCCTCGATCATCATGATCGTGTACGCGGTGGCGGCGGAGGTCTCGATCGCGCAGCTGTTCATCGCCGGCGTCATCCCCGGCATTCTGCTGATGGGCCTGTTCAGCGGCTTCATCATCGTCTGGGCCTTGATCTACCCGAACCGCACGCCGGTCGAGCATGAGAACACGACCCTCCTGCAGAAGATCTCCGCCGGCCGCCATTTGATCCCGGTGGTGTTGCTGATCCTGTCCGTGATCGGTTCGATCTACACTGGCCTCGCCACGGCGACGGAGGCGGCGGCGCTGGGCGTGCTCGGCTCCCTGATCCTGTCGGCGGCCTCGCGCAGCCTGACCTGGGCCACCTTCACCGACAGCGTGATGGGCGCGATGCGCACCTCCTGCATGATCGCCTTCATCCTGGCGGGCGCCGCCTATCTGACCACGGCCGCGGCCTTCACCGGCTTGCCGCGCCTGCTGGCCGAATACATCGCCAGCTTCGGGCTGTCGCCGGGGATGCTGATCCTGGCCCTGACCGTGTTCTACATGATCCTGGGCTGCTTCCTCGACGGCATCTCGATGGTGGTGCTGACCACCTCGGTCGTGCTGCCCTTGATCAAGGCGGCGGGCATCGACCTGCTGTGGTTCGGCATCTTCATCGTGTTGGTCGTGGAGATGGCGCAGATCACGCCGCCCGTGGGGTTCAATCTCTACGTGCTGCAGGGGATGACCGGGAAGAACATCTTCTATATCGGCTGGGTGACGCTGCCGTTTTTCCTCCTGATGGTGGTGGCGGTGCTGCTGGTCTATTGGGTCCCGGAGCTCGTGACCTACCTGCCGCAGCAGATGATGAAGCAAGGGTGACGGTCCCGACTTGACGCCGCCCTTCCGCTTCGGTGTCGACGTCGGCGGCACCTACACCGATCTGGTGGCCGCCGACGCCGACGGCGCGCTGACCGTCGTCAAGACTCCTTCGGTTCCGGTCGACCCCACCGCGGGCGTCATCACGGCGTTGGGGCTCGCGGCGGAGCGGCTCTCGATCAGCGTGCGGACGCTGCTGGAGGCCTGTCCGCTGTTCGTCCATGGCACCACCATCGCGACCAACACGCTGCTGACCCGCAGCGGGGCGAGGGTCGGGCTGCTGACCACCGCCGGCTTCCGCGACTGGCTCGCGATCCGCCGCGGCATGCGGGAGAATCCCTGGGCGCATCGCGAACCCAACCCGGAGCCGCTGGTTCCCCGCTATCGCCGGATCGGGATACCGGGCCGGCTGGACGCGGAGGGCCGGGAGATCGAGCCGCTGGATCTCGCCGCGATCGAAGCCGCCTGCGCCGGCTTCAAGTCGGACCGGGTGGAATCAGTCGCGATCTGCTTTCTGCACGCCTATCGCAACCCCGCCCATGAACGAGCCGCCGCCGCGAAGGTCCGGCAATGCCTACCCGGCGCGGCGATCAGCCTGTCCGCCGAGATCGCGGCCACGGTTGGCGAATATGAACGCGGCGGCGCAGCGGTCATGAACGCCTATCTCGCGCCGAAGGTCACCGCCTATCTCCGCGCCATGGCGACTGGCCTCGCGGAGGCGGGGTTGAAGACCCCTTTGCTGCTGCTGCAGAGCAACGGCGGCGCGGCTCCGGTCGATCAGATCGCGGACCAGCCGGTCCGGCTGCTGCTCTCCGGCCCCGCCGCCGGCGTCGGCGCGTTGGACCAGGTCGCCGCCGCGCTTGGCGTGGACAATCTGATCGCGATGGAGATCGGCGGCACCAGCTGCGACGTGACCCTGATGGCGGATCGGCGGGTCGAACTGATCGACGAGCAGATCATCGAAGGCCATCATCTCTCGATCCCGACGGTCGACATCCACACCGTCGGCGCGGGCGGCGGCACGATCGCCCACGCCGTCTCAGGATCCCTGATCGCTGGACCCGACGGCGCCGGCGCCCGACCCGGCCCAGCGGCTTACGGGCGCGGAGGAACCCAGGCCACCATCACCGACGCTCTGGTCGTGCTTGGCCGGCTACGCCCTGGCCCGCAGGCGGGCGGGGCGGTCACTCTGGACGCGGAGCTGGCGCGCGCCGCCATCGCCCGCGAGATCGCCGGGCCGCTGGGGCTGAGCGTTGAGCGCGCGGCGTCGGGCATGGTCGCGGTGATGGAGCAAAACCTGCTGCACGCGGTCGAACGCATGTCGATCGAACGGGGCCGGGATCCCCGCGGCTTCACGCTGGTCGCCGCCGGGGGCGCCGGGCCGATGCATGGAACCGCCGTCGCGCGGCGGTTGGGGATCAAGGATCTGGTCTTGCCGCGCCTCGCCGGCGCCTTCTGCGCGCTTGGTTTGCTGACCGCCGACCTGCGGCGCGATTTCGGCCTCGCCGCCCTGTTGCCGTTGGAGGGCGTCGCCTCCCTGGTGCCGCAGCTCGCCGCCTTGGGCGAGCGCGCCGCGGAAACGCTGGCTGCGAGCGGATTCGACGGCGCGTCGTTGGAGCTGGAGCCGGCGCTGGATCTGCGCTATCGCGGTCAGCAATGGGACGTACGCGTGACATTGGGTCGCGGACGGGACGCATTCGCGCTGGATCCGGCCAGGATCCGCGCGCAGTTCGAGGCGACCCACCAGCGGCTCTATGGCCATATCCAACCCGGCGGCGAGTTGGAGGTCACGGGCCTCAAAGTCTCCGGCGTCGGGCGTTTTCCCAGCGCGGCGACACGGTCTTTGCCCGCCGCGCGGCGTGCGCCCAGCCCTATCGGCCAACGCGCGGTCTGGTTGGGCGACGAGTCCGAGCCGCGCGCGCTGCCGATCTATGACGGGGCGGCGCTTGCGCCCGGTCCAACGCTGACTGGCCCGCTGATCATAGAGGAAGCCACGACGACCCTGCTGATCGACGGGCCGGACCAAGTCACCCTGCACCCGGCGGGGCTCTATCGAGTGTCTCTGGCATGACCACATTATGATTCAGGCTTTGCGGCGGGACGGGCGCCGCCTTATATCTGCGCGTTCGCCCGCCGCCGCTCGCCACTGCCGTGTAGATTTCCGATGACCATTCCCGCACTTCGCATTGGTACCCGCGGCAGCAAGTTGGCCCTGACACAGGCGACCGCCGTCCGTCAGCGCCTGATCGACGCCTTCCCTGAGCTGGAGAACGCGATCGAGATCCAAGTGATCCGCACCACCGGCGACATCGTGCGCGACCGCGTCCTGGCGGAAATCGGCGGCAAGGGTCTGTTCGCCAAGGAGATCGAAGAGGCGCTGCTGGACGGGCGCATCGATCTGGCCGTGCATTCGCTGAAGGATTTGCCGACCTGGCTGCCCTCCGGCCTGGGGATCGTCGCCTGCCTGCCGCGCGAAGATCCCCGCGACGGCCTGCTGGTCAATCATGAGCGGCTGAAAGGCGTGACCAGCATCGCCGACATGCCGGCGGGCACCGTGATCGGCACCGCCTCGTTGCGCCGCCAGTCGCAGATCCTGGCGCAGCGCCGCGATCTCAGGATCATCCCCGCGCGCGGCAACATCGACACGCGCCTGGGCAAGATCGAGGAAGGCGTCTATGACGCCACCGTGCTGGCGCTGGCTGGGTTCAAGCGGCTGGGCATGGAAGGGCGGATGGACGCCGTTCTGTCGCCGGAAGAAATGCTGCCGGCTGTGGCGCAAGGCGTGATCGCGATCGAGACGCGCCTGGATGATTCCCGCACCCGCGACCTCGTGGTCGCGATCAACGACGCCGACGCCTTCCACGCGAGCCAGGCCGAGCGCGCGATGCTCGCCAAGCTGGACGGATCCTGCCGCACTCCGATCGGCGGCCTCGCGCAATTGAAGGACGGCGCCCTCAGCCTGGAGGGGCTGGTCGCGATGCCCGACGGGTCCGAAACGCACCGTCGCCGGCATAACGGACCAGTCGCCGATGCGATCCGATTGGGCGAGGCGGTCGGCGAGGAATTGCGCGCCTGCGCCGGACCTGCTTACTTTCAAAGCGTGGCTTAGTCAGACAACAGAAAAGGGAGAGCGGGCGGATGCGAATTCGGATGATCAAGGCCATGGCGTTGGCCGCTCTTATCGCCGCGGGGCCGTTCGCGGCCCCCGCCTTCGCCCGCGATCTGACCGTGGTCGGCTTCGGCGGCGGGTTCCAGGACAACGCGCGCAAGCATCTGTTCGAAGGCTACGCCAAGCTCAGCGGCAAGCCGGTCAAGGACGACGTCTATAACGGCGAGATGGCCAAGGTCTACGCGATGACCAAGGCGAACGACGTGACCTGGGACGTGATCATGGTCGAGGCGCCGGAGCTGGCGCGCGGCTGCGAAGATGGCGTGTTCCAGAAGCTCGACTGGTCGGTGATCGACAAATCGAAGTTCATCGCCAATGGGACGACCGACTGCGGGGCCGGCGCGGTGGGCTGGGGCACGGCCGTGTTCTGGGACAAGAGCAAATTCGCCCAAGGGCCGCAGAACTTCGCCGAATTCTGGGACGTGAAGAAATTCCCGGGCAAGCGTTCGCTGCGCTTCTCGCCAAAGGCGGCGCTTGAATCCGCGATGCTGGCGGACGGCGTCCCCGCCGCCGAAGTCTACAAGGCGCTGGCCGCCCCCGGCGGGATCGACCGCGCCTTCGCCAAGCTGGACCAGATCAAGCCGGACATCGTCTGGTGGCGCTCCGGCGCCCAGCCGTTTCAGCTGGTGGGCTCGGGCGAAGTGAATTTCTCGACCGGTTTCGTCGGTCGCGTCGCGGCGCAGCGCAAGGACGGCAAGCCGTTCGATCTGGCGTGGGACACGCTGCTTTGGTCGTTCGACTATTGGGCCGTGGTCAAGGGTTCGCCCAACGCCGCCGAAGGCCTGAAGATGATCAATTACATGACCGAGTTCGATCCGCTGCTGGGCATGCTGAAGGACTGGCCGGTGGCGCCCGCCAACAAGGCCTTCGCCGCGCGCGCCGATCTGCGCCAGGCCAACCCGGACATGCTGACCAACCACACCGACCGCGGCCTGTTCCTGAACACCGAGTTCTGGATCGAGCGCGGCGAAGATCTCGAAAAGCGCTTCAACACCTGGGCGGCGAAGTAACCGAGACGCCCTCTTCCCCTCACCCTGAGCCTGTCGAAGGGCCAACCGCCGACCCCTTCGACAGGCTCAGGGTGAGGAATTGAGTTCGCCAATGTCGGCGCAAATAAACACGGTAGAAGGAAACGTTCCCATGGCA
>JBMLRS010000421.1:669-2831 GCA_049240905.1 Elsteraceae bacterium | reverse complement strand
GAGTTCGCCAATGTCGGCGCAAATAAACACGGTAGAAGGAAACGTTCCCATGGCATCGCCCCAGAAACTGAAAGGCGTCTACGCCGCCGCCGTCACTCCGATCGACGCCAAGGGCGAGCCCGACATCGCGAAGCTGACCGATCATTGCCGCTGGCTGCTGGCCAATGGCTGCGACGGCCTCGCGCCGTTCGGCACCACGGGCGAGGGCAATTCGATCTCCGTCGACTCGCGCCTGCGCATCATCGACGGGCTGGCCACCGCCCTGCCGCAGGTGCGCGACAAGATGCTGTTCGGCGTCGGCTGCACCGCTATCGCCGACACGGTGAAGCTGACCAAGGCGGCGTTGGCCGCCGGCGCCACCAACGTGCTGTCGCTGCCGCCGTTCTATTACAAGAACCCCAGCGTCGACGGGCTGTACAATTACTTCGCCAAGCTGATCGACGACGTCGCGGATTCGCGCCTCGGCCTCTATCTCTATCACTTCCCGGCGCAGGCCGTGATCGGCATCCCGCATGAGCTGATCGAGCGGCTGTTGAAGGCCTATCCCAACACGGTGATGGGCATGAAGGACTCGACCGGCGACTGGGCGGTGACCGAGAGCTACTGCAAGGCCTTCCCTGGCTTCGCCGTGTTCACCGGCAGCGAAGGCCTGCTGGTCAACACCGTCAACGCCGGCGGCGCGGGCTGCATCTCCGCCACTGTCAACATCACGGCGCCTCTGGCCCGCAAGGTTTATGACGCCTGGGCCGCCGGCCAGGATGTCGCGGCCGCGCAGGCCGATCTGGGCGCGGCGCGCGCGGCGATCCAGAAATTCCCGCTGATCCCGGCGATGAAGGCGCTGACCGCTCTGCGCAGCGGCGACGAAGCCTTCCGCGCCACCCTGCCCCCGCTCGTCGCCCTGCCGAAGAGCGAGGACGCCGCCTTGATCGCCGCGATCGGCCCGACCGGCCTGCTGGGCGGCATGGGCTCGCGCGTCGCCGCCCAGTAGCAATCCAGGAGAAGTCATGTCGCGTATCGTCACTGTCGGCGCCGCCCAGCTTGGTCCGATCGGCCGCACCGAAACCCGCAGCTCCGTCGTCAAGCGGATGGTGGAGCTGCTGCGCCAGGCCAAGGCCAAAAGCTGCGGCATGGTGGTGTTTCCGGAGCTGGCGCTGACCACCTTCTTCCCGCGCTGGATGATGGCGGATCAGGCCGAGGTCGACAGCTATTTCGAGACGGCATTGCCCTCCAACGAGACCGCGCCCTTGTTCGAAGCCGCCAAGAGCTTCGGCATCGGCTTCTATCTGGGCTACGCCGAGAAGATCGAGCAGGACGGGCGGACGCGCCGCTTCAACACCTCCGTCCTGGTCGATCCCACCGGCAAGATCGTGCTGAAATACCGCAAGGTGCATCTGCCCGGCCATGTCGAGTTCGAGGCGCACCGCCCCTGGCAGCATCTGGAGAAGCGCTATTTCGAGGTCGGCGATCTGGGCTTCCCGGTCGCGCGCACCATGGGCGGCGTGATGGGCATGGCGATCTGCAACGACCGACGCTGGCCGGAAACCTTCCGCGTCATGGGGCTGCAGGGCGCGGAGCTGATCGCGCTGGGCTACAACACCCCCGCCGGCAACGGCGCGGGCTTCGAGCCCTATCACCTGCGCATGTTCCACAACCATCTGGTCATGCAGGCCGGCGCCTACCAGAACGCCACCTGGGTGGTGGGCGTGGCCAAGGCCGGCAATGAAGAAGGCGTGGACATGATGGGCGGCAGCTGCATCGTCGCCCCGACCGGCGAGATCGTGGCCCTCTGCCACACCGTCGGCGACGAGTTAGTCGTGGCGGATTGCGATCTGGACGCGACGAAGTTCAACAAGGAAACCATCTTCAACTTCGAAAAACACCGCCGGATCGAGCATTACGGCCTGATCACCAGCCGCACCGGGGCGATTCCGCCGGAGGCGTGAGAAACCCCAAACTTAAGCAAGTATTCCTCTATAAATGCCGTCATTGCGAGCGGAGCGAAGCAATCTAGTCAGCGCAACGTGATAAACGTCAATTGACGCACGTCACGCGGAAGCCGGTAGATTGCTTCGGCTTCGCCTCGCAATGACGAAAAATTTACTTACCCTGCCATAAACCGCCCGATCAGGCGCTTTCCCTGGGCGATCGACGACGGCAGGCTT
>JBMLRS010000421.1:0-659 GCA_049240905.1 Elsteraceae bacterium | reverse complement strand
CGGGTGGCGTGCGCCGCCCGCGATCGAAACCACCGTCGACATCGCTCGCGAAGCGTGGCGACCCATGGCTGGCAGCGAACGTTGGCCAAGCTGGGTGGCCACGCTTCGCTCGCGATGACGCAGATGGAAACTGCGGAGCTGGCTATCACCCCGCCATAAACCGCCCGATCAGGCGCTTTCCCTGGGCGATCGACGACGGCAGGCTTTTTCCCTGGGCCAGGCCGGCGGCGATCGCAGTGGAGAGCAGGCAACCCGTGCCGCGCAGGGAGCGGGGCGATTTCTTCACCTTGAACCAGTGCAGCCGTCCTTCGTCGTTCAGCAGATCGGTCGCCCACTCGCCGTCCAGATGCCCGCCCTTCAGCAACACGGCCGGGGCGCCGAGGCTGAGCAACGCGGCGGCCTGACCGCGCATGGCGGCGGGCGTTTGCGCCTCAGGCGCGGAAAGCAGATAGGCGGCTTCCGGCAAATTGGGCGTCACCAGCCGCGCGCGCGGCCAGATCAGGCGGCGCAAGGCTTGTTCGCCGTCCCGGTCCAGGAGCAAGCCGCCAGCTGAGGCTTTCAGCACCGGATCCAGGACGATCGGGGCGTCGGGCAGGGACTTCGCCGCCGTCTCGATCACCTCCGCGCTTCCGAGCATGCCTATCTTGATGGCCGCGATC
>JBMLRS010000420.1:2426-23372 GCA_049240905.1 Elsteraceae bacterium | reverse complement strand
CGATGACGCCTTCGATGGACGGCGCGACCGCCACCATGTCAGGAAATTCACCGGTCCGACCACAATACAAATCCGGTCCAGCTTTATCGACGACCAGCTGGATTTTGAGTGGGCCGTCAGCCATCGTCCAAAGTCCTCATCTTGGCGACCGACCTCATGGTCGCGTTGATCTGACGTGCTTTTAACACGTCAGCGGCCTGTCGGCGCAAGCCCGCTCGGCGCGTAGGGTCTTCCTCGCCCGCGCAAAAACATTGTTTCGGACCTGAATGTCGTGCTTTGCAGGCGTCATGTCCAATCCAACCGACAGCGCGGTCGCCGCGCTCTACGACGCCCTGCCTTATCCCGCGCGCGACCCTCGCGACGAGTCGCGTCGACTGTTGATCGGCAGCCCCGGCCACCCCACCGAGATCGACCATTATCTCTACGGCGGCGCACGCGACTGGAGCCGACCGTTCCGCGCCTTGTTCGCCGGCGGCGGCACGGGCGACGGCTGCGTGATGCTGGCCCAGCTGCTGGCCGATCGCGGCGTCGAGGCGGAGGTGGTCCACCTTGAGCCTTCCGGCGCGGCGCAGGCGATCGCGCGGGCGCGGGCGGAGGCGCGCGGCCTGGGCTCGATCCGCTTCATGGCCGGAACCATCGAGGCGCTGCCGGCGCTGGGGCTGTCCGGTTTCGACTACATCGATTGCTGCGGCGTGCTGCATCATCTCGCAGACCCGCAGGCGGGCCTCGCCGCCCTGGCCGCGGTTTTGGCGCCGGGCGGCGGCGTCGGCGCGATGGTCTATGGCCGGCTTGGCCGCGCCGGCGTTTATGAGATGCAAGCCTGCCTGCGCGACCTGCTGGACGGCGCGCCGATGGCGGAGCAGGTGAGCCTGGGCCGCAAGCTGCTGGTCGATCTGCCCACCACCGCCCCGCTGAAGCGCAATCCCGTGGTGCGCGATCATATCGACGGCGGCGACGCCGGCTTCGCCGATCTGCTGCTGCACCCGCGCGACCGCGCCTATGACGTGACCGAGGTCGCCGACCTCCTGTCAGGGGCGGGGTTGCGCCTGGTCAGCTTTCTGGCTCCCCTGCAATATGATCCGCTCAGCTATGTGCGGCATCCGGAGCTGCGCAAGCGCCTAGCCGCGCTGCCGCCCTTGGCGCGCATGGCTTTCGCGGAGCGATTCGCCGGCAATCTGGCGCGTCATGTGTTCTATGCGACCGCTGGCGACGCGACCCCGCCGACGCTTGCGGAGGACGTCGTGCCGATCTTGCGCGATTTGGACGCAGCCGGTCTCGCGCAGGCGGTTGGAACGTCCGGCCAGCTGGTCTTGACTCTCGACGGCTTGGATCTGGTTTTGCCGCTGCCGCGCGTCGCGGGAGCCTTGTTCAAGTTGATCGACGGCGAGCGCTCGGTCGATCAGATCGCGGCGGAGGGGAGGGCGCGCGGCGCGCTGTCCAAGGACGGAGCGGCCGCGCGGGGTTTGGTGACGGACTGCCTGGATCCGCTGGTCCGGGCTAACTTGTTGCAACTGCGACGGGTCGGCGCGTCTTCAACCCAGCGTTAAGCCGCTCAGGCCGAAAACGCGCTCGCCTTCATCAAGGGCTTAGTCGCGCCAGATTGGTTTTTGACGCTCGCGATAAACGTCGGCGCGGCTGATGCCCATATCACGCAACGTGCGGTCGTCCATATCAGCGAGGCGATTGCGCTGCTGCCACCGATGCTGGGCGGCCATGACGAATTTGACGATGGCGGCGAGCGTGAGGGTGGGGTGGGAGATCGCGCCCGACAGGGTCGCGAATGAACTCTTGCTCGACATGGGACTACTCCTCGGTTGTCGCGTAAGGGCGGCGCTCCTCATGAGCGACGCGGCTAAGCGACGCTGATTCCCTACGCCTGCTTCCGTTTTCGCTCAAACGATGATATCTCTGGATACCTATTAGATTTTCTAATGGTGATTTGTCGTGCGTCGCCGAATGCCCCCCCTGAACGCGCTGCGGGCTTTCGAGGCGGCGGCTCGGCACAGCAGTTTCACGAAGGCGGCGGCGGAGCTGAACGTCACCCAGGCGGCGATCAGCCATCAAGTGAAGGCGCTGGAGGAGCGGCTGGGCGCGCCCCTGTTCCGTCGCAACAACCGCGTGCTGGAGTTGACCGAGCCCGGCCGCGCCTTCTTGCCCGACGTCACGGCCGCGTTCGATCTGCTGGCCTCGGCGGCCGATCGCTTCGCAGCGCGCCAACGACCCCTGGTGCTCACCGCGCTGCCCTCTTTCGCGGCGAAATGGATGCTGCCGCGTCTACGCAACCTCCGCGAACGCCATCCGGATCTGGAGGTCAAGCTGGACACCACGGACGAGACCTTGGATTTCGCGCTGGATGAGGTCGATGTGGCGATTCGCTATGGCCAGGGCGGCTGGGCCAACCTGGCCTACGAACATCTGATGGACGAGGAGATCTTTCCTGTCTGCGCTCCGGAACTGATGATCAAGCCCGCGCCGCTGAAGCATCCCAGCGATCTGAAACATCATGTCCTGCTGCATGACCGGATGAACGAGACCTGGGCGATGTGGCTGAAGGCCGCGGGGGCACGCGGCGTGAACCCAGACCGCGGGCCGGCCTTCACCCATTCCGCGATGGTGCTGGCGGCGGCGATCGACGGGCTTGGCGTGGCGCTCGCCCGGTCGCCGCTGGTCGCTGACGATCTGGCCGCCGGCCGCCTCGTGCGCCCCTTCGCCGCAGCCTTGCCGGCGCAGGGATCCTACTATTTCGTTTGCCGTCCCTCGGAAGTCGACGATCCGCGGGTGGCCGCCTTGCGCCAATGGATGCGCGAAGAAGTCGCCGCCATGAACGCGGCTCCCGCCCCCGCTCTCGCCGAGGACTGGTGACGGCGGCCAAATCGCCTATCTAAGAGGCGCTAGGTGAAACGGCGGCCTTCTAAGCATCCCGCTCCGCAATTCGCATGGATTGCGCGGGTTTTTGCGAGTCGCTAATGGTATACAGAACGCTTCAACCCGTGAGTTTTGTTTAGCGAATGCGCCGCGGCCTCGTCCACGCAGTCCTGCTCTTCTGTTTGTCAGCGCCGTTCGGGGCGCTGGCGAGCGGCGGAGTCGGCTCGGTGGACGTCGAGGCGTTGAAGATCGCGCGTCCGGGCGTGGTGCTGGTCGATCCGGCCCAGCGCGCGAAACAGTTGCGCCAGGGCGATCAGGCGCTGGTGCGCCGATTCTGTCCCGGCGTTCTGCAGCCCGCCGCGCCGGTTGATCTGACTCCGGCGCCGCGCTTCCAGGGCGGCATGCTGACGGCGGGCGTCGGCGACCGCGGCGCGCTGCCGTTCACCGGCTTTGTGATGTCCGGGGCTGCGGCGGCGCTGGCCGGGGACAAGGCGAGCGGCGACGCGGCGGTGGACGCGCTGGCGCGCTGGGCGGGCGCGAACGCCGTGTCGGAGCTGACCGACGGCGGACCCGACAAGATCAACACCAACGCCCTTTTTTCCGCCCGGCGCATGCTGATGGGGCTGCTGCCGGCCTGGGCGATTCTGCGCCGGACCAATCCGCCAAACGAGGCGACCGCGCAACTGATCGAGGGCTGGCTCGCCCAACGCGTGGCGGACAGCGACGTCGCCTCCGGCCCGATCGCGACCCGCAGCCAGGAGACCGCGCTCAGCAACCGCAACTATCATCGCCTGATGCGCGAGGCCGTGGCGATGGCGCACGGCGCGCTGACCGGCGACGCCGCCAGCTTCCGCCGAGGGCCGCGCGCCCTCGCCGGGGCTCTGCGCGAGATGCGCACCGACGGCAGCCTGCCGCTGGAGACCGCCCGCGGCCCGCGCGCTCTTTGGCATCAGCGGATCGCCGTCTCGACGCTGGTGATGATCGCGGAGATGGGCAAAGCCCAAGGGTTGGATCTCTACGCCATGGAGGTCGACGGCAAACGGCTGAAGCGCGCGATCGATTTCCTGCTGCAATCGATCACGGAGCCGGAGGCGTTGTCCCCCTACGCACCCGAACGACAGGATCTCGCCTTCGCGGAGACGAAGACCGACGGCCGCCACCAGATGGCTTGGTTCGAGGCCTGGTATCGCCGCGTCGGCATCGACCCGATGACCACCGGCGAGCTGCCCGCCAGCCTGTTCGCCAGCCGACCCCTGATCGATGAGTTGGCCGGCGGCGCCGCCACCTGCCTGTTCGCCAGGGTGTGAGGCGTTAAATCAAGGTCCAATTCAATCGGAAACAAACTGTTCCAAAATCACGACCTCATCCTGATCTGGTCGAAGGATCGGCAAACTCCTAGACTCCGTCCGATTTTGATAGAGTCAGAGCGCTCGCTGTTTTACCGAACTCTTCACCTCACCCTGAGCCTGTTGAAGGGTAAGCAAACTCACTCATTTTTTCACTTTTCTCACCCTTCGACAGACTCAGGGTGAGGTAATATTCGGTTCGACTTAAGTCATTTTCACCGCAGCACTGGGATGATCTGATCCAGCGCCTTGTCCAGCAGCGGCGTGGAGCAGGCGAAGCAAAGCCGCAGCCAGCCTTCGCCGCCCTCGCCGAAGGCGGCGCCGGGCGCGATCCCCACATTCGCCTGATCCACCAGCTTGCGCGCCAAGGCTTCGCTGTCCGGCTCCCCTTCCACGCCGAACCAGGCGTAGAAGGCGGCTTCCGGCTTGTCGATCTTCACCCGCGGCAGCTGGCTCAGGCGGCGCATCACCAGATCGCGGTTGGTCTGCATGGTGGAGAGCTGTTCGGCCAGGAACGGCTCGCCGTCGCGCACGGCGGCGACGCCGGCGTACTGCACGAACATGGCGGTGCTCGAGGTGTTGATCTCGCCGACCTTGTCCATGTAGTCGTTGAAGAATTCCGGCATGGTCAGCCAACCGAGCCGCCAGCCGGTCATCGCCCAGGTCTTCGAGAAGCTGTTGACCACCAGCACCTTGTCGTCCGGCTCGGCCACCTCCAGGAAGGACGGGGCGGCGTTGCGGCCATAGACCATGCGGTTATAGACCTCGTCCGCCATGATCCAGATCCCGCGCCGGCGGGCCTCCTTCATGATCGCGGCGATCTCCGCTTCGGACGCCATCCAGCCCGTGGGGTTGCCCGGCGTGTTGATGAACAAGGCGACCGTCTTGTCGTCGATCGCGGCGAACAGCTTGTCGAGATCCAGCGCCCAGCGGCCGTCGGACCGGCGCTCGAGCGGCACTTCACGGGCTTCGCCGCCATGCGCGCGCACCACCGCGGTCGCGTTCGGCCAGACCGGGGAGACCAGCACGACATTGCTGCCTGGGGAGACCAGCGCCTGCAGACCGATCTGGATCGCCGCCATGCCCGACGGGGTGACGCGGATCCGCTCCACGCTCAAGGGACGGCCATAGAGGCCTTCGACATAGTCTTTCAGCGCCTCGCGCAGCTCCTGCACGCCGCGGCCGGCGGTGTAGAAAGTGCGGCCTTCCTTCAGCGCCTGGGCGGCGGCGTCGCAGATGAAGGCCGGCGTCGGCACGTCGCCCTCGCCGAACCAAAGCGGAATCAGGCCTTCCCGACCACGGCCATAGCGCGCGATGGCGCCGATCTTGGATCCTTCGAGCGTGCGGATGTTCTCGCGCACGCGGTCCGGGCCATGGCTGTCCTTCAACCCTGCGCTCACGTCGCGCTCCCCAATTCCGGTCGATTGCGAAACAGCTCCAGCGCTTCCGGGTTCGCCAGAGCCTCACGATTCTTCACGGGCCGGCCATGCACCACTTCGCGCACGGCCAGCTCCACGATCTTGCCGCTGCGCGTGCGCGGAATGTCGGCCACCTGCAGGATCACCGCCGGCACATGGCGCGGCGAGGCGTTCTGGCGGATCAGCTTGCGGATGCGGCTCTGCAGATCGTCGGTGAGGGTCAAGCCCTCCCGCAGCCGCACGAACAGCACCACGCGCACGTCCTTGTCCCAATCCTGGCCGATCACCAGGCTCTCCAGCACTTCCGGGATCTGCTCGACCTGACGGTAGATCTCCGCCGTGCCGATGCGGACGCCGCCGGGGTTCAAGGTCGCGTCGGATCGGCCGAGGATGATCAGGCCGCCATGCGGGGTCGCCTCCACCCAGTCGCCATGGCGCCAGATGTTCGGGAAGCGGTCGAAATAGGCGGCGTGATATTTCGCGCCGTCCGGATCGTTCCAGAATCCGATGGGCATGCAGGGGAAGGGCTTGGTGCAGACCAGCTCGCCCTTCACGCCATGCAGCGGCTCGCCGTCGTCGTCGAACACCTCCACCGCCATGCCCAATCCGGGGCCTTGCAGCTCGCCGCGCCAGACCGGCTTGATCGGATTGCCGAGGACGAAGCAGGACACGATGTCGGTCCCGCCGGAGATCGAGGCGAGGCAGAGGTCCTTTTTGATCTTCTCATAGACGTAATCGAAGCTCTCCGGCGCCAAGGGCGAGCCGGTCGAGGTCATGGTGCGCACGGTCGAGAGGTCATGCGTGCGCATCGGCTCCACGCCGGCCTTGTTCAACGCGTCGATATATTTCGCCGACGCCCCGAACAGGGTCATCTTCTCGGCGTCGGCGTAGTCGAACAGAATGTTGGCGGTGGGATGGAACGGCGAGCCGTCGAACTGCAGCAGGGTCGCGTCGCAGGCCAGGGTCGAGACCACCCAGTTGAACATCATCCAGCCGCAGGTGGTGAAGTAGAACACCCGGTCGTCGCGCTTGACGTCGGAGTGCAGCGCCAATTCCTTCACATGCTGCAGCAGCGATCCGCCGGCGCCATGCACGATGCATTTCGGCGCGCCCGTGGTGCCCGACGAATAGAGGATGTAGAGCGGATGGTTGAACGGCAGCCGCTCGAAGGTCAGCGCCGGGGCCGGGCCTGAGCCCAGGAAATCATTCCAGTCGATCGCGTTCGCCGGGCGATGGGCGGCCGATCCGCCGGCGTAGGGCACGATCACCACGGTCTGGACGCTGGGGATCTCCGCCAGGATCTGGCCGATCTTCTCCTGGCAGTCGAACGCCTTGCCGCCATACCAGTAGCCGTCGCAGGCGATGAAGACCTTGGGCTCGATCTGGCCGAAGCGGTCGACCACGCCGCGCACGCCGAAATCCGGCGAGGCGGAGGACCAGACCGCGCCGATCGCGCTGGTCGCCAAAAGGGCGATCACCGCCTCCGGCATGTTCGGCAGATAACCCGCCACCCGGTCGCCGATGCCGACGCCGGCCGCCTTCAGCGCCGCCGCGCAGCGCGCGACCGCCTGATTCAGCTCCCGGCGCGACAGCCGGCGCTTCACCTTGTCTTCGCCCCAGAACAGGATCGCGTCGCTGTCGTCGTCGCGCTTCAGCAGGTTCTCGGCGTAATTCAGCTTCGCGCCGGGGAAGAAGCGCGCGCCGGGCATCTTGTCGGCGTCCAGCAGATAGGGCGCGGGGCCGGGTTCGCCGACCACGCCGCAGAAATCCCAGACATGCTTCCAGAACTTGCCGGGGTCTGCGATCGATTGCGCGTAGAGCGCGTCGTAATCCGCGCAGCCCGCTTCCTTCATGAATTTGGTCATGGCGGAGGCGGCTATCCGGTCCGGCGAGGGGCGCCAGAGCGGGGCTTGATCGGTCGAGGACTGGTCTGACATGGCGGAACTTCCTAGGAGCCTGTCTTAGCGCTGTTCGCACTTTTCAGCGATCGCTTCGCTTAACTGGGCAAGCCGCCCTTGGCAAGCCGAACCGGCGCGTCCTACTGTTCGAGGGAGGGCTGGCCGCGTCGCGCTGGCGCGCAGAGCTTAGGGTTTTCAGGGCCATGCCTCCCGTTTCGGCCGCTGTCTGGATGATCATCGGATCGGTGGCGTTCGCCGGCATGAATGTGGTCATCCGCTTCGCATCCGACGAAATGCACACCTATCAATTGGTGTTCTTCCGCAATTTGTTCGGCCTTCTTTGGATGGCGCCCTGGCTGATGAGCTATGGCATGGCCGCCCTGCGCACGGGCCGGATCATGTTCTATGTCTTCCGTTCCTCGCTGGGGCTGGTCGGCATGTACGGCTCCTTCTACGCCGTGACCCATATGGTGATGGCCGACGCGACCGCCCTCAGCTTCACCGCGCCTCTTTTCGCCACGGTCGGCGCCGTGCTGTTCCTGGGCGAGCGGATCCGCCTTCGGCGCACGATCGCCACCCTGGTCGGGTTTCTTGGCGTCTTGATCGTGCTGCGGCCGGGGCCGGAGATGCTGAACCCGGTGGCGATCATCGCGCTGATCGGCTCGGCCGCCGGCGCCGCCTCGATCCTGGTCGTGCGCTCGCTGTCGAAGACCGAGCCGCCGAACGCCATCGTCGTCTACATGGTGCTGTTCCTGGCCCCGATGTCGCTGCCGGCCGCGATCTGGGTCTGGGTCTGGCCGTCCTGGACCGATCTGGGCCTGATGGTGATCCTGGGCGGGCTTGGTACGCTCGGCCATCTGTCGGTAACCCGCGCCTACGCCATGGCGGAGGCGACGGCGGTCTTGCCCTACGACTATCTCCGCCTGCCGGTCGTGGCGCTCGGCGGCTTCCTGGCGTTTGGGGAGTTGCCCGACCACTGGACCTTCGCCGGCGCCGGCGTCATCGCCCTCTCCTCGATCTACATCGCCCGCCGCGAAGCCCAAGTGAAACGCAGCCAAGGCGTGGCCGGAAGATCCGCCATCGGCGACGGCGCGCCGAAACATCCGGCGCCCGGACTGGATGGCGGGAAGGCGCCCTAGGACAAGATCAAGAACAGCGCCTTTTCGGCTTTTGACGATTCAGACTAAATTGAAATCGCGCTAAATCGGCCCGGTCGGCGCGGCTTGAACGGCGTTCTGCGTGCTGACGGCGGCCCCGGCTCCTGACGCCGCGTCGCCGCCGCGCACGATCACCGCGTTGGTGGCGAATTCGATGCCGGCGGCGTGCAGCGCGGCGTGCACGCGCTTTAAGGCCTCGCGCTGGATCCAGCTCGATCGCGCGGGCTTTGACGTGAATTTCAGGCGCAGCACCAGGGCGTTGTCGGCCACTTCGGCGATGCCCTGCAGTTTAAGGGGCAGGATCATCTCCGGGGCCAATTCCGGGTCCTCCATCATCGCCTGGCCGGTCTTCTTGATCACCTTGCGCGCCTGCTCCACATCCACGTCGCGCTCCAGGCGGATGTTGAACTTCACGGTCGCCCAGTCGCGGCTGGCGTTGGTGACGGAGGCGATCTGGCCGAACGGGATGGTGTGCACCAGGCCGCTTTGATGGCGCAGCTGGATCGAGCGCAGGGTGATCTTCTCCACCGTGCCTTTGAGGCGGCCGGTGTCGATATATTCGCCCACGCGGAAAGCGTCGTCCGCGATGAAGAAGATGCCGGAGACGATGTCGCGCACCAAAGCTTGGCTGCCGAAGGACAAGGCGAGGCCGAAGATGCCGAATCCTGCCAGCAGCGGCCCGATGTCCACGCCGAGGCGACTCAGCAGGATCAGCGCGGTCAGGCCCAGCGCGGCGCCCAGCACGAAGGCGCGCAGCATCGGCAGCACGGAGCCGAGGCGGGATTGGATCGCCGCCTCGTGATCGTCGTCCTCGCCGGGTTTCGAGGGGGCGCGCTCCGGCGCGTAGACGTCGAACAGGGCGTTGAGGAAACTCCACAACACCCAGCCGGCCATGAAGGTGACGCCGACCCACAGCCCGTCCAGCAGCAGGGTCAGGAGGGCGGGCGACACCACGTCCAGCATGAAGAAGGCCCAGAGCCGACTGAGCGCGATGAAACTGGCGATCCAGATGATCGAGGCCGCCACCGGCTCCACCACCTGCGCGAAGGCCATCGCGACGGGGGATTGAACCGCGAGCTCGGAGCCAGGGCGCAGCAGGTCGCGCGCCAGAGCGGCGGCGCCAGCCGCCAGAATCGGCGTCAGCACCACCAAGAACTGGGTCAGGCCGGCGGCCTCCGCCCATTTTGGGCCGTCGGGCGCGACCGCCGCGATGCGGCCGACCGCCCAGATTCCGATCGCGCTGCCGATCAGCACCCAAGGCAGCGCCCAACCGGTCAGTCTGCGCCAAAGGCTTGGCGTCGGCCGCCCGCTGCCCAGGATCCAGAGCGCGGCGAAGTCATGTCGGCCGATCCAGAACCAGATCAGCTTGTACAGCGTGATCGCCGCGCCGCCGATGGTGAACAAGCCGGCCGCGGCCATGCGGTCGTTCGCCGCCTCCTGCGCCAACTGGATGCTCAACAGCACGGCCTGTCCGAACAGGGCGTAGCCGATCAGCAGCCAGAAATGCCGCTCCGCGTTCGCCAGCGGCATCAAACGTTGGGTCGCGCCGCTCGGGCGCAGCAGAAGCCGCCCCAGCGCGGCGTAGCCGCCGGCCAGCAGCGGATAGGTCAGGAAGGCGTGAACGCTGGCGCGCACGATGTCGTCGCGCGGGGTCAGAATGTCGGCCAGGGCGTGGCCCAACGCCCAATAGACGGCGAGACCGATCAGGTCGTGGCTGAAATGGGCGAGCTTCACGATCAGGCGCGGGATGAAACGCCGGGCCTCGGTCGGGCTCGGGCGGATCGCCCGCGTCGCCATCCGCCGCGCGGCCAGGGCGGCGGCCAACGCCGCGCCGATCACCGCCGCCAGCCCCAGGCTCGGCCAGCCGAACGGCCGATTCTCCGCCTTGTCCCAGGCGCTGCGCCAATCCCGCCCCAGACCGCCGAGATGGCTCAAGGCCGCGTCGCCATGGCGCAGGCCGTCCAGGAACATCCCGAAAATGTCGGAGCTGTTGGACAGCACCGCGACGGGCAAGGGCGGTTTGACCGGGCGCGGCGCCGGCGCTTCGGGATCGGCCAGGCGCAGGGTCACCGCGCGCCCGCTCTTGGCGATCGGGTCGACCAGCCGCTGGATCGCCTCGGGGCTTTCCTTGCCGGTCAGATAGATCGTCACCGGCCCGTCCGCAGCGAAAGCCGCGCCGCTCGAGCCTCCCAAAAGCGCGAGCAGCAGCGGCAGGACGAGCGCCAGCGACCTCATGTCACAGGACCAGCTTCAGCAGCGTCAGCGCCAGCATCAGGCAAACCAGCAAGGACAATGGTTGGCGCAGCCCGGAATACCAGAGCGGCAGGAATCCGGCGGAAACCGCCCGTTCGTCGACCGCGTAACAGGCGATCACGCCGGCGATCAGCGTCGCCAAGCCATAGACCGGCGGCAGCAGCAGCCCGATCCAGGCCAGCAGCGACGGAATCACGCTCCAGATCAGCCGGGCCGCCTCCGGTTGCGGCTTGTTCAGGCAGGCGCCCCAATGCGCCGCGCCCAGGAAGGACAGGATCGCCGCGCCATAGGCGATCTGAGCGTCGATCAGAAGGTCGAGATAGGCCGGCGGCGCCGCCCAGACGGCGGCGGCCAGCGCCGCGAAGGGAATCACGCCGCTGAAGCCCAACAGGGCCGCCGTGCGGGGAACTGGTGGTCGTTGCATGGATGGCCCGTCGCAAAAGATCCATATAGTAGCGCCATAACGCAAAGAGGCGCAGATGTCCGATCCCAATTTCGCATTCACCTCGCCGCCCAGCCTTGACGCGATCGCAGCGTTGGCCGAGGTCGCCCTGACCCAGATCCCGGAGGCGCTGCGCCGGCATGTCGAAGGCGTGATTCTGCGCGTCGACGATTTCCCGGACGAGGAGGTGGAGGCGGAGATGGGGTTGGAGTCGCCGTTCGATCTTCTCGGCCTCTACCAAGGCGTCGCGCTGCCGAACCAAAGCGTGATGGACGGGGTTCCCCATGTCCCGATGGTCTTCCTCTATCGTCGCCCGATCCTAGATTACTGGTGCGAGACGGGAGAGGATTTGACCCATGTCATCCGCCATGTGCTGATTCACGAGATCGGCCATCATTTCGGCTTTTCCGACGACGACATGGACGCGCTGGAGGCGCAGGCGGGCTGATCGTTTGAGAGCGGGGCGGAAGGCTTGGCGATCGGGAGGCGCACGACCGCCGAGAAGCCGCCCTCCGGACGATTGCTCAGCTCCAGCGCGCCCTTGTGCAGCGTGACCAGCTCCTGAACGATGCTCAGGCCTAGCCCGACGCCGCCGCCGCTTCGCACGACCGCCGGCTCCACTTGAAAGAACGCGGCGCGCACCTGCCCCAGATGCTCCGGCGCGATCCCTGGCCCGGTGTCCGTCACGCTCAGCGTCAGCCAGGCCTCGTCCGGCCTCACGGTCAAGGCGACCGCGCCCGGCGTCGGCGTGAACTTCATCGCGTTGCTGAGCAGGTTCAAAAGAATCTGCCGGATCGCCCGTCCATCGGCCATCACCAGCGGCAGGGCGGGCGCGATTTCTTGGCTGAAAGCAAGTTTGCGTTCGGCCATGCGGCCGCGCATCAATTGAACGACGAAATCGACGTCTTCACGAATGTCGATCGGCTCCAACGTCGCCTTCAGTTCGCCCGCGTTGATCGAGGAGACGGTCAGAATATCCTCGATGATCGCCAGCAGATGCTTTCCGCTGGATTGAATATGGTCGACGTATTCCTGCTCCTTGGCGGCTGAACTCACGTTCTGCGCGCGGAACAGGGTGATCATCTCCGCGAAGCCGATGATGGCGTTCAAGGGGGTGCGCAGCTCATGGCTCATCACGGACAGAAACTGAGACTTGGCGCGGTCCGACTCCTCCGCCCGCCGCAACGCTTCGCGCAGCTCGAGCTTCGCCGTGCGAAACCCCTCGATCGCGCGCGCGAAATCGCCGAACCCGTCGCGGCGCCGCAGCATCGGGGGCGGCTCCTGGCTGGATCCCGCCGCGATCGCCTTCACGCAGAAAATCAGCCGATCAAGCCGGCGGAAGATTCCCCCCGTCGATAGGAGGGTCGCCGCGATGGCTGAAATCACGAGTCCGATCACGGCCAAGGCGAAGAACTGGAGGCGCGGCCCGGAGATCAGATCGATGTCGCCGACGTCGAGATGCGTCTCCAGGACGCCGATTATCTTGCCTTCATAGTCGCGGAGCGCGAACCCGTGGCTGATGAACCGTCCGCCTTCGAACTGTCGCGACAGGCGAACGTCCTTTCCCGACGCCGCTTCCTTCAGGGCGTCAGCCGGGAGGGCGGGCGGCATCAGGGAGCCTGACGAGCCGATCTGCTGGATCCCCGCCGCGCCAACAAGATGAATGCGATGTCCCGCTCCCGGCTTCTCGATGCTGGCGAGGAATTTGGCGTCCATGAAGGAGCCGACCTCGACGGCGCCCAATCTCTCGCCATCGGCTGATATGATCGGCGCCGCGCCTCGGATCGGCAGACCGTTCACGCCCAACTCCAGCCCGCGGCGCGTCTGTCCTGTTCGGATGACGTCCAGGATCATCGGCCGCAGGTTCGACAGGTCGTCGTCGAACTGGTGCGGCGCATGGAGGCGCGCGAACGTGCGCATGTCGCGGCGGTGAAAATGGGCGTTGTTGATGTCATAAGCGCTGAGCGCCGCGAAGGCGCCGCGCAAATGAGTCAGCAATCCCGCGCGGTCTTCCTGTTTGATGAAAGTCTGAATGACGTCGGACTGCGCGAAGGTGGCGGCGATCGCCTCGTTCGACGCCGACTTCTTCTCGATGAACTGCAGAATCTCGGTCTTCTGACGCGAGACGACGTCGTCTTCAATCCTTGAGATCTGGGCTTGGAGCGCGAAATAGCCGATCGCTCCGGTGGAAAGCACGCTAATCAGCACAATTATCAGGGAAAGCGCGCTGAGGCGAAATCCAATCCCGGACCATCGACCGATGAAAGACATTCAGCAACTGTTTTTGAGGTTAAATATTCGGCAAACTTTGCGGTATCTTCTGTGAAAATACAAGCGGGCGAGTGCGCGCTGGTTGTTATTTATTGACTGTTAATTAACCCCGGATTGAGCCAAGCGCAAATCAGATTGGCGCCTGAATCAACCGCTGAACCCGCGCGCGCATCGCGGGAACCACCGACGGTCGCGCAGCCTGCGGCGGTTGCGTGGGCTCGGGTGGGGCGTGGGGAAGAAATCCGGCAGAAACTCCCGCCAGCGCGCCACTGTCTCGCTCAACGTCGCGCCGCGTCGCTCGCCCAGATAATAGGCCTGGGCGTAGCTGCCGATCAGCAGGGTCAGTTCGAGCTCTGGCAGCAGCGCCCGCAGGCGCGGATGCCAAAGCGGGGCGCAGCGCGGGATCGGCGGCAGGTCTCCGCCCTTGCCTTTGCCAGGATAGCAGAGCCCCATCGGCAGGATCGCGACGCGCGCGGGGTCATAGAAGGTTTCGCGGTCGATCCCCAGCCAGGCGCGCAACCGGTCGCCCGAAGGATCGTTGAACGGAACGCCGGTGCGGTGCACGGCGGTCCCCGGGGCCTGCCCCACGATCAGCACGCGCGCCGACGCCGAAGCCTGGGCGATCGGGCGCGGACCAAGAGGAAGCTCCGCTTCGCACAGCCGGCAGGCGCGCATCTCGTCCAGCAGGGTCGCGAGCGCCGCGTCCGTCATCGGCTAATCGAACAAGGCCGGCCGCGTCGGATCCCGCGCCACCTGGACCAGGGAGTCAATCTGCGCCGCCGTGATGCGCGGCAGCGACAAGGGCGGCAGATCCTTCAGCGGATGAAAATCCGCCGCCAGCGTCTCGTGCAGGTCATGCGCCAGCGACCCGCCGATCTCCTCGCACAGGAAAAAGCACTTGAAGGCGTGCGGCGCTTCATGCGGATGCGCGTGCTTCTGCTTGTCCAGCAAGCCCAAAAGCCGGGCGGCGCGGACGATAAGCCCGCTCTCCTCCCGCACTTCGCGCACGACGGTCTCGCCGGCGGATTGGTTGACGTCGCTCCAGCCGCCGGGCGGGGCCCAGCGCCCGTCCGCGCGCTCCCGCACCAACAGGATGCTGTCGCCGCGCAACACCACCCCGCGCACGTCCAGCTTCGGGGTGGCGTAATGCTGGTCGAGGTTCAGCCAATCGAGCAGGGGGGCGGGCGGCTGGTCGGACAGCAGACCCATCATCTCCGCCGCCAGCGCGCGCAGTCGGCGGTAGCGCTCCAGGTCGAAGCGATCCTTGCCGAAGGTGAGGCCAATCTGCCCGATCGCGTTGACCTCCTCGATCAGCTTGGCGAGCGCGACCGCGTTTCCCGGCGCGTCGCTCATGAAGTCAGCGCTTTCAGCAGGGCGGCGACGAATTCCGGCACGATCTCCGTCGCTGGACCATAGCGCCGTTGCTGGAAGCGCCGCCCCCCTTCCGACGGCTCCAGGTTCAGTTCGATCGTCAACGCGCCGGCGCGCTGCGCCAACGCCACGAAGCCCGCCGCCGGATAGACCTGACCCGAGGTGCCGATCGCGGCGAAGATCCGCGCTCCGGCCAGCGCCTCTTCGATCTCCTCCATTCCGTAGGGGGCTTCGCCGAACCAGACGATGTCCGGCCGCAAGCTTCCTCGGCCGCCGCAGCGGGGGCAGACCATCTCGACCGTCAGATCCTCGATCCAGGGAACCCGCTCCTCGCAGTTCGCGCACAGACGGCTGGCGAGTTGGCCATGCATCGCCAGCATGCGCTTGGAGCCCGCGCGCCGATGCAGATCGTCGACGTTCTGGGTCACCAGCAGCAAGGGGCCGGGCCAGGCGGCGTCCAACTCCGCCAGCGCCCGGTGCGCGGCGTTCGGCTGGACCGCGGGATCGCGCAATTGCCGGCGGCGCGCGTTATAGAATTCCTGAACCCTGGCGGGGTCGCGCGCGAAGGCTTCGGGCGTGGCCACATCCTCGATCCGTACTTTGGACCAGATCCCGTCCGCGTCGCGAAAAGTGGCCAGGCCGCTTTCGGCGGAGACGCCGGCCCCGGTGAGGATGACAAGACCGTCGGTCGGCGAGAGTTTCGGGATTTCGATGGGCATGGGCTTTCCCAGCTACTAGGACGGCGTTAGATTCTGCAAGGTTCGATTTGGCGGTGGCGATGAGTCCAGACGTTTGGAAAACCGCGCGACGGTGGGTGCTGACCGGCTTTGACCGGCTGCTGCTGCTGTTCGGCTGGTTTTCGCTGCTGGCCGCCGCCTTTCTGCTCTCGCTGTCGATGCTCTGGCATTCGTCGCTTTCGCCGTTTCAGCATCCGGGCGGGAAGCCTGACGCTGGCCCGATCCTGTTGCTGACGTCGGAAGCGATCCGTTGGGCCTTCACCGCGGCGGCGGGCTGCGCCACGGCGATGCTGCGCGGTCCGGCCTGGCGCAAGCGGATGAACGAATTCGTGTTCATCGCCTGGATGATGCGGCCGGTCGTGGTGCTGGTCGGCTCGATTGCGATGCTCGCTGTCACCGCCGTGCTGTGGTTTTTGTGGATGGGCCGCCTGCCCACGGGGGACCGTTTCGGCAATGGCCTGCTGGCCGGCCTCTATTTCCTGCTGCCGATGGCGCAGCTCGCCGTGACGGCCGCCTATCTCGCCGATGATCCGGAGGATCGCTTCAAGTCGCGCCCGCCCGGCTCTACGAAGTCGGGTCCCGCAGGGCCGGTCCCATCGTCAGCGTCAAGGGGAAGGCCGCTTCCTCCTCGTAATGCCGCCCCTCGCCCACCGGCCAGGAAGAGAACAGGCTGAACTGCTCCATCGGCTCCGCTGGGCAGCGCAGATTCTGCCATTCCGCGGTGAACAGCCCGACCCGATCGGCGACGGCGTCGCGCAGATAGGCCAGCGTGACGTGCGGCTTGAATTTGCGCGCGTCGGGCTCCAGGCCCAGCCGCACGCAGACGCTCTCCACCTTGTCGCGCAAGTGCTGCAGCGCAGGAGTGCGCTCCACCCCGGCGTAGAGCAGCCGCGCCTTGTCCGCCTGCCCGAAATAGCCCACGCCGCAGATCGACAGATCGAAGGCCGGCGCGCGGATCAGCGACAGGCTGTCCGCCAGATCTTCGGCCTGCCCGTGATCCACGTCGCCGATGAAGCGCAGCGTGACATGCAGGTTCTCCGGCGCGACCCAGCGCGCGCCAGGCACCCCGGACTGCAGATCAGCCAGCCGTTCGCGCAATTCGTCCGACAGGCTGAGGCCGACGAACAGGCGAATCATCGCAGGTCGTTACGGGCAGGGGTTGGCGTTGGCGGCGTGAACAGCCTCGATCCCGGCGAGCAACTCCTCCGACAGCTTCAGATCCATCGCGCCGACGTCGGTCTTCAACTGCTCGACGCTGGTCTGCCCGATGATCGTGCTGGTGACGAAGGGCCGCGCCGTGGCCCAGGCGATCGCCATCTGCGAAGGGTCGATCCCATGCTTGCGGGCCAGATCCACGTAAGCCTGCGTCGCCTCGATCCCGCGCGGGGTGAGATAGCGGACATAGGCCGGGAAGCGCGTGATCCGCGCGCCTTCCGGCCGCGCGCCGCCCAGATATTTGCCGGACAGCACGCCCATCGCGAGCGGCGAATAGGGCAGCAGCCCGATGCCTTCGCGCAAGGAGACCTCGGACAGGCCGATCTCATAATTGCGGTTCAGCAGATTGTAGACGTTCTGGATCGACACCGGCCTCGGAAAGCCATGCTTGGCCGCCAGCTCGAAGCTCTTCATCACGCCCCAGGGCGTCTCGTTCGACAGGCCGATATGGCGGATCTTGCCCTGCTTCACCAGCTCGCCCATCGCGCTCAGCGTCTCCAGCAGCGGCACCGTGTCCGGTTCGTCCATGATCCGGTCGATGCCCAACCGGCCGAACACGTTCACCGTGCGGTCCGGCCAGTGGATCTGGTAGAGGTCGATCACGTCGGTCTTCAGCCGCTTCAAGCTGGCGTCGCAGGCCGCCAGCACGGAGGCGCGGGTCAGGCGCGCGCCGTCGCGGATATGCGGCTGCCGGCCGGGGCCGGACACCTTGGTCGCCAGCACGAACTTGTCGCGGGAGCCGCGCGCGGCGATCCAGTCGCCCAGGATCTCCTCCGTCCGTCCGTAGGTCTCGGCGTTCGGCGGCACGGGGTACATCTCGGCGGTGTCGAAGAAGTTGATTCCCAGATCCAGCGCCGCGTCCATCTGCGCGAAGCCTTCCTCGGGCGTGTTCATCTGCCCCCAAGTCATGGTGCCAAGACAAAGAGCGCTGACCATGACGTCAGTGTCGCCAAGACGGCGGAGTTCCATTGCGATTCCTTTGAAAAAGCTTGCTTAAAAAACGGTCAGAACGCCCGTATAGCGATAAAGTCTTTCCTGGCTGATCTCGCCATTGGCGAAGAATCCCACCAACGGCGCGTCTCCCAGCGCCTCCTGGAGCAGCGCGACCTCGGCCTTGGCTGATGCAAAAGTGTGCGGCCCGCGCGCGAGGCAAGTGACGTAGACCGCGCCGCGCACGTCGCCCGCCCGGGCGCGAACCCGCCTGGCCATGAAGGTGAGGTCAGCTTCCGCCGCGATCCGGTCGCGCCGGCAGAACAGGATGCTGTCGTGGTCGCCCACATCCTCCGCGACCGCGATCCAACCCTTCTCCTCGTCCACCCCGACCAGATTGGCGACGACATAGTCCCCGGTGTCGCTGTTGCTGACCGGGAAGCCCGCGAAGATCAGGCCGCCCATGCGGCGCAGGTTCTCGACCGGCAGGCCGGCGTCGGTCAGATCGGCGCGCAGCGCCTCGAGCGCCGGGGCGCCGTCGATCTCGGTGATGATGTTCTCCACCACGCGGGTGATGCGTCGGGTCGGGCCGATCGGGGCGCAGCCCTGGCTGAGGCCGGTCGCCGCCGCCACGCCCGGCGCGAACACCACGCCGGAGACGCCGCCGTCGGTGATCATGCCCGCGACCTGATCGAAGCGATCGCCCCGCGCGGCGGTCGATCCGCCCACCAGGAAGGCGCCGGAGCCGCGCGCGATGTCCTTCAGCAGGTCGGACGCCCCGGCGCTGCGCGGATCCATATGCACCAACGCGACCGGCGGGACGCTGGCGTTCGGCGGCGGGGGCGGCGGCACGCAGTCGAACAGCGCGAATTCGCGCTCCTTGATCGGGGCCAGCATGACCGCGAGGCCCGGACGATCGTAATAGGCTTGATTGTTGGCGATCACGCCGAAGCCGACCGTGCCGACCCAGGCGTTCACCCCGGTGCGCTCGGTAAGAAGCTCCACGATGGCCGGCAGCTTGTCGCCGAAGGCGTCGGTCGCGTAGACCACGCCCAGCCCGCCGGCCGGGCTCGGCCCCAGCCGCTCCACGCAATCGGCCACCGCCTGGCGCCAATCGGCCGCGTCCGAGCCGGCGGCGCGGAAGGCCGGTTGGATTTCGATGCCGCGCTTGTCCGCGTCGCTCATGAAGAGGGAGTCTCCAACAGGGTCATCACCGAAGGCAGGATGCGTTCGACGATCACGTCGACGCCGCGGGCGTTGGGATGCAGCCCGTCGCTCTGGTTCAGGGTCGGATCGGTCGCCACGCCATCCAGAAAGAAGGGGTAGAGCGCCGCGCCATGCTGCTTGGCGAGCGCAGGATAGATGCCGTCGAACTCGGCCTGATAGGCAGCGCCCAAGGTGCGCGACGCCAACATCCCGGCGATCAGGACAGGCAGCTTCTCGGCGCGCAGGCGGGTCATGATCTGATCCAGATTGCGCCGCGCCTGCCCGGGGTCAAGCCCGCGCAGCATGTCGTTGGCGCCCAGCTCCACGATCACGTGGGTCGGCTTGTCGGCCAAGGACCAGTCAAGCCGGGCGAGGCCGCCGGCCGTCGTGTCGCCGGAGACGCCGGCGTTGATGACCGTGACGGCGACGCCCTTGGCGCGCAGCGCCGCCTCCAGCTTGACCGGAAAGGCCTGCGCGCTGGGCAGGCCGTAGCCGGCGGTCAGGCTGTCGCCCAGCACGAGAAGCCGCTTCTCAGCGGCGCGCGCGTGAGGCGTCGCGGCGCTCAGCGCGAGCATGGCGAGAAGCGCGATGTTGATAAAACGCCGGGCGACGCCATATCCGGGTCTTCCGAATTGATGCTGGTTCACAATGATCGACCTTGACGACGTTCACTTGAAATTGGCGAGCGCCGCCGGTCAGGTCAACATCCTGAACGGGGTTAGTTTGCACGCTCCCAAAGGCCAGGCCGTGGGAGTGGTCGGCCCGTCGGGCGCCGGCAAGTCCAGCCTGCTGATGATCATCGGCGGATTGGAGCGCGCGACCTCGGGGCGGGTGCGGATCGACGGGGCGGATCTCTCCGGCATGTCGGAGGACGCGCTGGCGCGTTGGCGGCGGATGCGGGTCGGCGTGGTGTTCCAGTCCTTCCGCCTGATTCCGACCATGACCGCGGCGGAGAACGTGGCGGCCCCGCTGGAGTTGGCCGGCGCGCGCGACGCCGCGGACCGGGCTCGCGCCATTCTCGACAAGGTCGGCCTCGGCGCGCGCGGCGGCCATTACCCCGATCAACTCTCGGGCGGGGAGCAGCAGCGCGTGGCGCTGGCCCGCGCCTTCGTGATCGAGCCCACTTTGCTGCTGGCGGACGAGCCGACCGGCAATCTCGACGGCTCCACCGGCCGCGCGGTGATCGACCTGATGTTCGGCCTCACCGCGGAGCGCGGCGCCAGCATGGTGCTGATCACCCACGACATGGATCTCGCCCGGCAATGCGACCGGATCGTGCGCATCGCCGACGGCAGGGTCGAGTCGGACGAGGTTCGGCCCCGGCTTCAGGCGGCGTCCTGATGGACGCTTCCTGGCGGGCGTTGCCCGGCCTGGTTCGGCGCGAGCTGCGCGGCGGGCTGAAGGGATTCCGCATCTTCGTGGCCTGTCTTGCGCTGGGCGTCGGCGCGATCGCGACGGTCGGCTCCATCACGTCAGCCGTGGTCGGCGGTCTGGCGCGCGACGCCCGCTCCCTGTTGGGCGGCGATCTGAGCGTCCGGCTGTTCTATCGCGACCTGAGCGCGGAGGAGCAGGCCTATCTGCGGCAGAGCGCGCGGGAGATGTCCGGATTCGTCGAAATGCGGGCGATGGCCCGCTTCGAGAAAGGCGACAGCCGCACGCTGGTTCAGGTCAAGGCCGTGGACGGCGTCTATCCGTTGGTCGGCAAGGTCACGCTGATCGGCGGGGGCGATTTTGCGGAAGCCTTGCGCCCGCGCGAAGGGGTGGCGGGCGCGGTGGTGCAGGAGACGCTGGGCAGCCGTCTCGGCGTCGCGGTAGGCGACGTGATCGAGATCGGCGA
>JBMLRS010000420.1:0-2416 GCA_049240905.1 Elsteraceae bacterium | reverse complement strand
CGGCGAGGCCAAGTTCCGCATCAGCGCCTTCCTGGAGAAAGAGCCCGATCGCGCCGGGGCCGGAATCGAGCTTGGCCCGCGCGTCCTGATCGCGCGTTCGGCCCTGGCCGCTACCGGCCTGCTGCAGCCGGGCGGGCTGGTGGAGTATCACACCCAGGTCCTGCTGAAGCCGGATCTCGATCCCACGCTCTACGCCGCCGAACTGCAGCGCGCCTTCCCGGAATCCACTTGGCGCGTGCGCAATTTCAGGCAGGCGACCCCGTCGATCGAGCGCTTCGTCCAGCGCATCAGCCTGTTCCTGACCTTGGTCGGGCTGACGGCGCTGCTGGTCGGCGGCGTCGGCGTCGGCAACGCCGTGCGCGCCTATCTGGACAGCAAGACCACGACGATCGCGACGCTGAAATGTCTGGGCGCGACCGGCGGCATGATCTTCGGCCTCTATTTCGCGCTGGTGATGATTCTGGCGCTGGTCGGCTCTTCGATCGGCCTCGCCTTCGGCGCGGCGTCGCCCTGGATCGCGGGCGCGCTGCTGGGCGCCGATCTGCCGACCCCGATCGCGATCGCGATCTATCCGCTGGCACTGGCGCAGGCCGCGCTGTTCGGCTTGTTGTCGGCGGCGGCCTTCTCGATCTGGCCGCTGGCGATGGCGCGCGAGGTGCGCGCGGCGGGCCTGTTCCGCGCGGTCGTGGCGGGCGGCGCGGGCCGGCCGCAGTGGGGCTACGTCGCCGCGACCGGCCTCGCGGTCGCCGCGCTCGCCGGCCTCGCGATCGCCACCGCGCCGGAGCGCAAGATCGCGATCTGGTTCGTGGTCGGCGCGATCCTCTGCTTCATCCTGTTCCGTCTGGCCGGGCGGGCCGTGATGGCGCTGGCCAGCCGCGTCCAGGCGACCGGACCCCGCCTGCGGCTTGCGCTCGGCAATCTACATCGTCCCGGCGCGGCCACGCCCAGCGTGGTGATGTCGCTCGGGTTGGGGCTCACCGTGCTGGTCACGGTCGCGACGATCGAGGGCAATGTGAACCGGCAGATCAGCGAACGGCTGCCGGCGCGCGCCCCCAGCTTCTTCTTCCTGGACATTCAACCCGATCAGGTCGCGGCGTTCGACAAGCTGACGCGCGAGACGCCGGGCGTGCACAAGGTCGAGCGCGCGCCGGCGCTGCGCGGCCGGATCGTGCGGCTGAACGGCGTGCCGGTCGCGCAGGCCAACGTCGCGCCCGACGTAGCCTGGGCCTTGGACAATGAGCGCGGCCTCACCTACGCGGCTGAGAAGCCGGCCAACGCCAAGGTCGTGGCGGGTGAATGGTGGCCGGCCGACTACGCCGGCCCGCCGCAGATCTCGTTCGACGGCCGGTTGGCCGCCGGCATGGGGCTGGCCCTCGGCGACCGGCTCACCGTGAGCGTGCTGGGGCGCGACGTCGAAGTGAAGATCGCGAACCTGCGCGAGGTCGATTATCAAAGCCTCGGCATCAATTTCGCGATCATCTTCTCGCCGGGCTTTCTGGAGCGCGCGCCCCACACCCATATCGCCACGGTCTACGCCGACCCGCCGGTCGAGGCGGCGTTGCTGCGCGACGTGACCAAGGCCTTCCCGAACGTCTCGGGCATTCGGGTCAAGGACGCGCTGGAGTCGATCACCGGCGTGCTCGGCGGCATCGGCTCGGCGGCCCGCGCGACCTCGCTGCTGACGCTTCTGGCGGGCACGCTAGTTTTGGTGGGCGCAATCGCCGCAGGTCAGCGGCGCCGGCGGCAGGACGCGGTCGTCCTGAAGGTGCTGGGGGCCACCCGCGCGGACGTGATCGGCGCGCTGCTGCTGGAATATGGCGCGCTCGGCGCCTTGACCGCGCTGGTCGCGGCGGTGGTCGGCACGGTCGCCGGCTGGGCGGTCGTCACCCAGGTGATGCGCGCGGAGTGGACCTTCCTCCCCGGGACGGTGGCGGCGGTGGCGGCGCTCTGCGCGGCCCTCACGGTCGTGCTGGGGCTGGTCGGCGCATGGCGCGCTTTAGGACAGAAAGCCGCCCCAATTTTGCGAGAGGCTTGACAGTTCACGTCCCTTTCACGACTTAGCTGCGCGCAGGGGAGGCTTGCCAACCATGGCAGGCGTCTTGCAAATAGCAACTGGGAGCGTCATCGACCTCGCCGCAATGAGCGAGGCGATGACCACGAAGGGAGAAAAACTGTGAAGAAATTTAGGCTTGCGGCGACCGCCGCAGTTGCGATGTTCGCGCTTGGAACCGGCGAATCACGCGCCGGCGCCATTCTTGACGCGGTCAAGGCGCGCGGCGTTCTGAAGTGCGGCGTGGGCACCGGCACCCCCGGTTTCATGACTCCGGACAGCGCCGGCGTCTGGACCGGCTTCAACCCGGCGATCTGCCGCGCCGTCGCGGTGATGCTGTTCAACAACCCGACCAAGGTGGAGTTC
>JBMLRS010000419.1:0-2878 GCA_049240905.1 Elsteraceae bacterium | reverse complement strand
TCTGCGCGTTTCCTGACGGGACGGCGTCAGGTTCGTTGCGCCAGGAGGGCGCCTTGACCCAAACCCTGAGCAAGGCCTCCTGCACGATGTCGCCCGCATCGGACGCGTTGCCCGAGACGCGCGCGGCCAGCTTCGTCGCCCAAGCTCCGTGGCGCGTCGCCAATTGCTCGAACGCTCGGGCGTCGCCCGCGCCAACCGCCATCATCAGAGCCTCGTCAGAGTGATCGTCCATGCGCCCCGGAAACCGGATCGACGGTGGGCTCGATCAACCTTGATCTCGACCCCGTCCTTCCCGTTTCACGACCGTAACGGCGAAACCCTGCGGCCGCTCTCTCACTTTTTGGCCAGCAGCGCGTCGCGGATTTCGCGCAGCAACACTTCCTGGGCCGGCGGCGGAGTCGGGACCGCGGCCTCCTCCTTCTTCAAGCGATTGATCTGCTTCACGATCACGAAGATCGCGAAGGCGATGATCAGGAACTTGATGCAGTGGGTGATGAACAGCCCGTAGTTCAAGGTCACCGCGCCTGCTGTCTTGGCGGCCTCAAGCGTTGGGGCGGCCTCTCCCTTCAGCGTGAAGAAGAAATTGGAGAAGTCCAACCCCCCGACCAGCAGGCCGATCGGCGGCATGATCACATCCGCCACCAAAGAGGTGACGATGGTGGTGAAGGCGGCGCCGATAACGACGCCCACGGCGAGGTCGACAACGTTTCCGCGGAGGGCGAACGCTTTGAATTCTTTCAGCATGTTGATCCTTCTGGGTGATCGGCGTCTGAGAGGCCGGGTCCCGTCCTCGGCGGGTCGAAACGCGCCGATTTAGGCCTGCGTCAGGCCTTCAAATCCGCGCGGTTGCCAAGCGCGCGACGGCGCCGACGACGCGGTTGCTCCTGATCGCGATCGCGCTTGTCACGCAGTTGCACCGGCTCCTTGTGCGGCACCGGCATAGGGGGATGCTCGGTCACGGCCGCCGCCGGCGGCGTAGGGGCGAGCACCCGCGGTTGGACGGCGGTCGCCAGAGGAATGATGATCGGGGTAACCGGGGGAATGTTCATCTCGGCTCCTCTCGTTCGAACGCGTAAAATTTTATCATAACACCGGAGAGTTCGAAAGATTACAGCGCGCTAGGCGACATCGAATGAATTTGTTGTTTTCAAATGTTAAGAATCTGATGTATGCGTATGAATCTACTGTAGTAATTGGATCTTGCCGTGATCGCGCATCGGTACATTGCTTTGCTGCTATGCGGAATGGGCTTGGCTGGCTGCGCTTCGTCGCCGCCTTCAAGAGCGCCTGTCGCTGCCGCTCCCGGCGCTTCGACCCTCGCCGCCGTGGCCTCGCCGAACCATGGGGTCCTGCTTCCCTATCCGGACACGGACAAGTTCCAGCAATGCGTGCCTTTCGCCCGCGCCGTCTCCGGCATCCCGATTTATGGCGACGCCTGGACCTGGTGGGATCAGGCGCGCGGCAAGTTCCCGACCGGCCGTCAACCCGTGGTTGGATCGGTTCTGGTGTTCAAGCGGACCGACCGGCTGAAGCTGGGTCATGTGTCGGTCGTGGCGCAGGTGAACGACAGCCGCAGCATCTTCGTGACTCACGCGAACTGGGGCGATAACGGCCAGACCCGCGGCGTGGTGCATGAGCGTCAACCGATCATCGACGTCTCCCCGAACAATGACTGGTCGGAGGTCAAGCTGACCAACATCCAGGGATCCAAGGGGCGCAGCTATCCGACCCACGGCTTCATCTACCGCCCGACCGAGGGCGTGCGGGTCGCGCAGAACTAATCTGCGCCGTCACAGCCAGCGTGAGGCGAGCATCAGCGCTGCTGGGGTGGCCGCCGCCGCCAGCAGGGTCTGGAACGCCACGATCGCGGCCATCAAGGGCGCGTCCCCGCCCATCTGGCGCGCCAGCACATAGGCGGAAGAGGCCGTCGGCAAGCTGAGAAACAGGATCGTCGCCTGCGCCGCCTGCCCTTCCAATCCGACCACGCCGCAGGCGATCACGCCGATGGCGGGGACCATCAAGAACTTGGCGGCCGACGCTTTGAGCGCGGGGGCGATCCCCCGACGCAGCGCCTCCCAATCCAGCGCCGCTCCGACGCAGAGCAGCCCGATCGGCAAAGAGGCTTGTCCGAGCGCCTTCAAGCAAGCGTCGAGCCCGGGGGGCAGGCCGAGGCCGGTCGCCTGGAGGGCGGCGCCAAGCAGACAGCTCAACAGCAACGGATTCAGCGCGAGCCCCTTCAACGCCGCCCGTCCGCTCAGCCGCGCCGATCCCCACCGGGCGAAGGTCAGGATGCAGAGAATGTTCACGGTCGGGACGATCACCGCGTTCGCCACAGCCGCGAAGGTCAGGCCGGCCGATCCGAACAAGCCGATCGCCACGCTGATTCCGACATAATTGTTGAAGCGGACGCCGCCCTGGAACAGCGAGGTGAAGGCCGGACCGTCGACCCCGAGCCAGGGCTTCACGGCGACGAGGACCGCCGCCGCGCCGAGCGTCGCGGCGAACAGCGCGGCCGCCATCGATGCGACCGGCGCCGCGCTGAGCTCCGCCATCGCCAGGCCGTGCACGAACAGGGCGGGCAGCAGGATGAAGTAGCTCAAGCGCTCCGCGAGCGGCCAGAAGGCGTCCGCCAGGAACTTGCGCCGCCGGATCTCATGGCCCAACAGGATCAGCAAAGCGATCGGCGCGATGGCCAGGAGGATCGCTTCGATCATGGCCGAGGGGTCTGGGGAGCTGTCTGCGTCATGGGGCCCGCGCGGTGAGGTCGGCGGACCCTAGAAGAAAAGAGCGATCAGAAATAATTCTGATTTATCAACCCTTCGATGATTTAATCTTGTCAGTGCTCGCGTCGAGGACCGCCGCCAGCGCTTCGGTCAGG
>JBMLRS010000418.1:0-8667 GCA_049240905.1 Elsteraceae bacterium | reverse complement strand
TCATCGCGGTGATGGCCTCCCAGCGCGCAAACATCCGCGCGACCAAGGCCGCCACCGGCGGCAGATGGTCGGTCAGGGGCGTCGCCGGGAACTTGTAGGGATCCACCCCGGCCCCGCCCACCTGAGTGCAGCGGGACGCCAGGCCGGGGATCTTGGCCGCGTATGGCGCGGCGTCATCCGCGTTCTCCAGCAGCAGATGCGTGCGAGGGGAGCGGAACAGCCAGGTCAGCGCGACGGCGACAGCGGCGCGGAGGAACGCCGCGCGGGCGCCGTCGGCCGCCGCCAGATAGCCTTGGCCGGTCACCGCGCAGAGGATCGCGCGCACCCTGGCGATCCGGCCGACCAATCCGGCCAGCAGCACTGGCTTCAACGCGATCAGATGCAGCAGGTCCGGACGAAAACCCCGGATCACGCGGAACAGATCCATGATCTCCCCGCCCAGGGCCAGGGGGCCGATGCGGCCGCGCCGCCCGCGCAGGGGAATGACGGTCAGCCCCTCGCGCGTCAACAGCTCGCCCCGATCGCTGACACGGGTGGCGATGGCGACCTCGAAGCCCAGCGCGACCGCCGCCCGGGCCATGGGGAGGAAGTGGGAGCAGAAGAACCAATCCTCCGTCACCACATACAGCAGCCGCTTCGGCTTTGCGGAACGGTCGCCATCTCCTGTAGGGTGCGGGGCCATGGATCGTCTTTCGTCCTATATCTTTCGCCAACTCGGGCTCGCCGGCGTGCTGATCGTCGCGGCGTTGAGCGCCGTGATCTGGCTGACCCAGTCCCTGCGCTTCATCGACTGGATCGTGAACCGCGGTCTGCCGATCAGCAGCTTCGTGTGGATCGCGATGCTGATGCTGCCCACTTTCCTGGCGGTGATTCTGCCGATCGCCCTGTTCGCGGCGACGATCTTCACCTACCAGAAACTGCAGGGCGATAGCGAGGTCACGGTGATGCGCGCGGTCGGCGTCGGGCAATTCCATCTTGTGCTGCCGGCCCTGGCGACCGCGCTGCTGGGCATGGCGTTGAGCTACGCGATCAATCTCTATCTGCTGCCAGCCTCCTACCGCGAGTTCAAGGTGCTGCAGACTGAGATCCGCAACGTCCACACCTCCGTGCTGCTGCAGGAGGGGGTTTTCACCGAGATCGATGACTCGGTCACCGTGTTCGTGGGCCAGCAGCAAGGCGCGGGCTCGGTCTCCGGGATCATGGTGCAGGACGCGCGCAATCCGGAAAAGCCCGTGACGATCATCGCCGACAAGGGCGCGATCATCACGACCGCGAGCGGCCCGCGCATCGTGATGACCAACGGCAATCGCCAAGAACTGGACCGCGCCACCGGCCGCATCTCCTTCCTGTTTTTCGAGCGCTACGCGATCGACATCGAACGCCGCTTGGCGACCGAGCAGCAGCGGGACCTCTCCGCGACGGAGCGTTTCCTCAACGAGCTCTGGGATCCCGGCCCGAACGTCTCCGAACGCATGCGCGACGCCTACCGCGCGGAGGGGCATCAACGGCTGGCGTCCCCGCTCTATGTGCTGGGTTTCGTCGCGATCGCGCTGGCGGCCCTTCTGGCCGGCGATTTCTCCCGGCGCGCTCCGACCCAACGGATTCTTCTGGCCGTCGCGGCCGTCGCGTCGGTTCAGGCGATCGGCATCGGCGTGATGAATCTCGCCGGCCGCGCCCCGGCGCTGATCCCGTTGATCTATCTGAACGCGATCACGCCGATCCTGGTCTCGGGCTGGTTGCTGTTCCTGGGCGTGCCGCGCTTTGGCCGTCCGATGATGGCCCCGCCTGGACAGGCGGCGGCCGCGGAACCGATTTGACGCGGGTGCTGGTGACGGGCGGATCCGGCTTCGTCGGAACCGCCGTCGTCGCGGCGCTTCAGAAGGCTGGCAGATCGGTGACGATCGCCCTTCGTCGTCCGGAAGCCGAAACCCCGCCGGGCGCGCGCCGCGTCGTCGTCGGCGAGATCGGCCCCGAGACGGACTGGCGCGAGGCTCTCGAAGGCGTCGAGTCCGTGATCCATCTGGCGGCGCGCGTCCATGTGATGCGGGAGACCGAAGCCGACCCCGACGCGGCCTTCGAGCGCGACAACGGCGCCGGCAGCCGCCGACTGGCGGACGCCGTCGCGGAGGCGGGGGTGAGGCGGTTGGTGCTGGTCAGCTCCATCAAGGTGAACGGGGAGCGGACCCCGATCGACCGGGGCTTCACCGGCGACCAGCCGCCGGCTCCCGAGGACGCCTATGGTCGCTCGAAGCTCAGCGCGGAGCGGCAGGTGCGCGGGCTCCTGGGCTCTCGCTCAGTGATCGTCCGGCCGCCCTTGGTCTATGGGTCTGGCGTCGGCGGCAATCTCGCCGCCCTCATGCGCGCGATCAAGCGCGGCGCGCCCCTGCCGTTTGGCGCGATCCGCAACAAGCGCAGCCTGATCGCGCGCGAGAACCTCACCTCCGCCTTGCTGGCGGCGCTGGATCATCCAGACGCGGCGGCGCGCAGCTTCACCCTGGCCGACGGCTCCGATTACGCCACGCCGGAACTGATCCGGCTCATCGCCGAGGCGATGGGGCGACGACCTTGGGTCCCGACGATTCCGGAAGGCCTGCTTCGGTTCCTCGGGCGCGCGACGGGGCGAACCGCGACGATCGATCGACTGTGCGGCTCTCTGGTGGTCGATCCGTCCGCGTTCATGGCGGCGACCGGCTGGCGGCCAGCCGTCGCGCCCGACGCGGCGATCGCGGAGATGGCGGCGGCCTATCGATAGCGCCGCGCCGCCTCCACGGTCAGGCCATGGCCGACGGAGGTGAACTTGTCGCCGTCGACTACGCGGGCGGCGGGCAACGCGCCGAGAATGGCCGCGCGGACGTGAGTCAGCAGGGTGGAGCCGCCGGTCAGGAAAACGGCGTCCACCCCGTTGGGCTTCAGCCCGGCCGATCGCAGGCTGCGGCGGATGCAGTCGGCGATCCGATCCGCAAGCGGCTGAGTCGCGTTGATCAAGGCTGGGCGATCGACCGACACGGACAGGTCCCGCTCCACCCAGCCAAGATCGATCGAGGCGCGGTCGGCGTCGGACAAGGCGATCTTCGCCCCCTCCACCGCGATCGCCAGGCCATGGCCGCGTCGCAGCTCCAGAACGCGGATCAAGCGGGCGATCCGGTCCGGATGCGCCGCTTCCCGAGCGAGTTGGCGGATCTCGGACAAGACAGTTGGGGCATAGAGGAAATTGATTTTCGACCAGCTCGCCAGATCGGTGAAGTAATGATTCGGCGTCAGCAGGCCCGGCCGTCGCATGGCGCTGCGGTAGCCCATCAGCGGCATGATCGCGGCGAGGTTGAAATCTCGGTCGAAGTCCGTGCCGCCGACCCGCACGCCGTCGTTCGCCAACAGATCGTCAGACCGGTCCGGCCGGAGCCAACGCTTCGGCCCAAGCCGTATGATCGAGAAGTCGGAGGTGCCGCCGCCGATGTCGGCGACCAGCGCGATCTCTTCGCGCGCGACCTGCTCCAACTCATAGCCAAGGGCGGCTGCGATCGGCTCGAATTGGAAGGAGACATGACGAAAGCCGACGCCATGCGCGATCTCCTCCAACGCGTTCTGGGCGCGCGCGTCAGCGGCCGGGTCGCCGTCCACGAAATGAACGGGCCGGCCATGCACGACGGCCTCGATCGGCGGGCCGCCCGCTTCGGCGCGGCGCTTGGCTTCGGCGATGAAGCGTCCGATCACGTCGCGAAAGCCGATCCGTGAGCGATTGAGCTGGGTTTCCTCGTCGATCAGGCTGGTGCCGAGCACGGATTTGAGCGCGCGCATGAAGCGGCCCTCCAACCCGTCGACGTAGGCGGCGATGGCCTGCCGCCCGATGATGCTTTCGCCCGGCCGCTCGAAATCAAAGAAGATCGCGCTCGGCAGAGTGGTGGAGCCGTCGTCGAGCGGCGCAAGGCGCGGCTCTCCCTGTTCGACCACGCCCAAGGTGGTGTTCGAGGTCCCGAAATCGAGACCGCAGGCTGAAATGCTCATCGTCGCCGCCCGCGCCGGGGAAGGGCCGCGGGTGATACGCGCGCCGACGCGTCTTGTCTAGATCAGATCGTCGCGGGATTTCGGCAGGATCGGCGGGGGCATCTGCGTCTCCAGGAAGTCGAGCAGATGCTTCAGCCGTCCGGCGGCGGAGTTGGTCGCGGCCTGAGCGTCGATCCCCGACCAGTCGTACCAGCCCTTGCCCGCCTTCACGCCGATCTCCCCGCGCGCCGCTAGCCCCTGCAGCAATGGATTCGGGGTGCGGTCATGCGCCAGGGCGGGAATGATCGAACGCTGCGCCTGGGAATGGATGACCAACCCGCTGATGTCTTTCTGCTCGATCAGTCCGGTCACGCACATCCGGGGCCCCAGCAGCCGCTTCGCGACCGCGTCGACATCGGCCGGCGTGGCGGCGCCTTCGGCGATGAGATGGTAAGCCTCATGCAGGATCGCGTGCTGCAGCCGGTTGATCAGGAAGCCAACCACCGGCTTCGCCACATGGATCGGCTCCTTGCCGCAATCCACGATCGCCTGGGCGGCCGCGGCGACCACGGCCTTGTCGGTCTTCTCCAGCGCGATGATCTCGACCATCGGGAACAGATCGGCCGGCATCATGTAATGGACGCCCAGAAACTGACCGGGATATTTCAAGCCGGCGCCCAACTGATCGAGCGGCAGCCCGGAGGTGTTGGTGCCGATGATCGTCCGCCCGCCATAGGCGGCCTCGATCTCGGCGTAGAGCGCCAGCTTCGGGGCCATCTCCTCGGTCGTGGTCTCGATGATCAGATCGGGGGCGATCTCGGGCAGGGAGGCGACGGCGGTGACGCCATCAGGCAGATCGGTCAGGGAGCTCGCTCGGCGGCTCAGCACCTGAACTGTAAAGCGATCGTTATGAAAGCTGCGTAGGATGCCCTTGCCCATGACGCCCCAACCGGCGATGAGAACGGTGCGGACAGGCGGTCGCCCGGTTGACGTCATATGGCGTTGTCTCCCCTGGTTCTGGTGGGCGATAACCAGCCAACCACTCATTGATGAACGGATACAGATCACTATGCAGCGTGTCGAACGAGGACTTGAACGGTTTATTTTCGCCAGCCGTTGGATCATGGCGCCCTTCTATGTGGGGCTGGTGGTCTGTCTCGCGTTGCTGATGCTGAAGTTCATCCAGGAGCTTCTGCATATGATCCCCGGCGTGTTCGCGGCCAAGGACAGCGAAGTCATTCTTGCGGTTCTGACGCTGGTGGATCTGTCGCTGGCCGGCAATCTGCTGCTGATGGTGATTTTCGCGGGCTATGAGAACTTCGTCTCGAAGATCGACACGGCGGACTCAGAAGATCGCCCGGAATGGATGGGCAAGGTGGATTTCAGCGGCCTGAAGCTGAAGTTGATCGCTTCGATCGTCGCGATCTCCGGCATTCACTTGCTGAAATCCTTCATGAACATCGAGAAGGTGGACAAGACGGAGCTCGCCTGGTTGGTCGGCGTCCATATGGCCTTCGTCCTGTCCGGCGTGCTCCTGGCGTTCATGGATTATCTGGTCGAATCCAGTCACGCCAAGAGCAAGGCGAAACACTGATCCTTAGCAGGGGTTCTGCACGCTGGAGCTCAAGAACGGCGAGAAGGGGCAGTTGACGTAGCGTAGGCGCGTGCCCTGCGGCGCGAGCGTGTCGGAGCGGATCTGGCTTGGCGCGTTGCTGAAGCTGCCGCCGCCGTTCTGGAGCCCCAGGAAGGCCACCATGTCGTCCTGGTCGATGCCGTCGCCGGACACGCCGATGCCGCCGACCAGGGTTGAGCCGAGATAGATCGGCACGCCTCCGGCGAAGATCTGCATGCCGTTGGCGAGCCGGGTCCGTCCGCCGGTCGTGGTCGCGCTCAGGCCGCCCGAGGCGGACCCGGCGCAGCCGACCGTGGGCGGGCTGGTCGGATTGGACAGGCCGGCGACGATGTCGCCCGCGACCAGATCCAGCTGCAGCCCATCTTTGAAGGGCGACCAGCTGTTGATCGGCAGGCTCAGCGGCCCGTTGCTCCGGCCGTCGATCCCGTCCGGGAAATAGGGGCGGGCGATGTTGCCGATCGCGCGGGCGGAGAAGGCGATCCCGTCGGCGAACCCGTTGGCGCCCAGGAAGGATCGGATGGTAGGCACATAGGCGGACACGGACGCGCTGGCGTTCTGCAGGTCGGATTGCGCCTGCGTGCGGGATAGGAACGCCGCGCTGCGCGCCTTCTGCACGGACACGTCGATCCCGAAGACCGGAGGGTCCTCGGTTGAGGCGCTGGCCAGGATGTTGCCGTCCAGGTCAACGACCGAGACCGTGACGTTCACGTTGTCCGGCTGCGGTTGGCGGATGCCGGCGCGCGCGGAGTAGGCGATCGTCAGGCCCGCCTTGACCATGTTGATCGCGTCCTGCCGGCCAATGACCGCTCCCGACGGGCTCAAGCCCGCGCGCGGCGAATAAACGAGGTTCCCGGCGCCGTCATCCAGCACCAGCACGGTCTTGCCGATGTTGTAGAGCGTCCCGTCGTCCGGACGAATGCCGGACGACGAGGCGCCGAACACTGCGCCGTCGCGCACGGTTCCGTTGAAATAGCCGGTCACGGCCGTGGCGGTGTAGCTGCCGGAGGAGGAGACGGCCGCGGTCAGCGACCCCGAAGTGGCGTCGCTGTAGCGCAGCGTCAAGCCGCCCAGAGCGATGCGTTCGGCCCGGATCGAGGCCGGGGCGTCGTAGCCGATCGTGCCGGCGAGCGCGAGGATCTCGTCGAGATTGCGGTCGACGTCCGAGACGTCGAGATCGAGGCCGTAGACGCCGTCCGCCACCACGCCGATCCCGCCGACCGGCTGGTTGTTCTTGTAGAGCGGGAAGCCGCCGGGATCAGCCGACAGGCCGAGCGGCGAGGATTTCGGGCCGACCGAACTGCCGGCCGAGAAGCGGCGCGAGACGTCGGAGCAGGTGAGTTGACTGAACTGCACCCCGAACAAGGGGCCGCCCTCGGCGTTGCGGGTCAGCGGGTAGAAATGATCCTGCACGATCATGCTGGCCGTGCGCGTGCTGAAGGCGTTGCCGCGCGAGGAGAGATAGGCCCCGGTCTGGGCTTTCGCGATCGCCGCCAGGGTCGCCGGCACCGAGGCGCCCTCAAGGCCGCCTGTGACCCCGCGCCCGCCATTCACCGTCACGTTCGCCGCCGCGCCCGGCATGCTGTAGACCGAGAGCACGTTGCCAACCCTGTCGACGACCGCGATGACCGCCGGCGTTCTGCGCGCGGTCGCCTCGTTGACGACCTGAAGCACGACGCGATTCACGTCAGCCGCCACGAGATTGGCGCTGGCGAGCGCCGGCGTGGTGGTCGTTACGGCGGCGCCCGTCGTCGCCGTCGTCGTGGCCGCCGTCGAGGTGGTGGTCGTCGTCGTCGTGACCGCCGGGGCCGGCGCGCGGCCGCCGGTGTTCCCGCCGCTGCTGCCGCCCGTGCAGCCGGCCAGCGGGGCGAGCGCGATGATCGCCAGAGTGCGGAACAAGGTCTTCATGGTTGGCCTCCCAAGGCCAGGACGCCGTATTTCAGGCCCTCCGGCGTGCGATATCCAATGATCAGGGCGTTGGCGCCCAAGGGGCTGGCGTCGATGCGGTAAGTGACGGTCCCGACGCCCAGCGGGACGCGCGCGTCGACCAGGGCGGCGGGGTCGCCGTTCCAATCGGTCCAAACTCCCGCAGCGGTTCGTTGCATCATGGCGCCGGCGCCGACGCGGGCGATGACGAAGGTCGTGACAGGATGGTCGCCGTCGAGGTCCACGCTGCGCTCAACCACGCCGCCCACCGCGCGCCCCAACTCCACGCCGCCCGCTTTCAACCGATCCAACGCATGGGACTGGCCAGACAGCATCAAGCACAGAAGCGACAGCAGGATCGTGCGCGGCATCGGCGGCCATGATTGTGAGCGTCTTGTCAGACTAGCCGCGCGCCGCCCCCAGCGTCAAACAGGAAGCGCCCGACGGCTTCGGCGGCTCTGGTCTTTCGATTCATTCCGTGTTACATCGAGACATAAGGATATCTTTATATCCGATTATAGTCCTAGCGAGGCCAATCATGTTCACCCGCGACAGCCGCATCGACGCCCTTCCCGCCCTTGCGGAAAACCGCATTCTGGTGATTGACGGCGCCATGGGAACCATGATCCAGCGCCTGAAACTGGACGAGGAAGGCTATCGCGGGGAGCGGTTCAAATCCTGGAATCGCGACGTGAAGGGCAACAACGATCTGCTGGTGCTTACCCAGCCCGACGCGATTCGCGCGATTCATCGGGCCTATCTGGACGCCGGCGCCGACATCATTGAGACCAACACCTTCTCCTCCACCACCATCGCCCAGGCCGATTACGGCATGGAGAGTCTGGCCCGCGAGATGAACCGCGAAGGCGCCCGACTGGCGCGCGAAGCCGCCGACGCCGCCGAGGCGGCGGACCCTTCGCGCCCGCGCTATGTCGCCGGCGGCTTGGGGCCGACCAATCGCACCGCCTCGATCTCGCCGGACGTGAATGATCCCGCCGCCCGCAACACCAGCTTCGACGAGCTGCGCGAAGCCTACAAGGACGCCGCCGCCGGGCTGCTGGAAGGCGGCGCGGACATCCTGCTGGTCGAGACGGTGTTCGACACGCTGAACGCCAAGGCCGCCCTGTTCG
>JBMLRS010000417.1:0-1484 GCA_049240905.1 Elsteraceae bacterium | reverse complement strand
CAGATGACTTGGTTAGCGCCAGGCAGGTCAAGGTCGATTGACAGAAGCCGCGCAGAGGTTTTGGCTATTTCATCGCAATAAGAGTAGGGAGACGCCGATGTCCGCCGCGCCGCGCTTGGTTCCCACGTCAGACGCCGCAGAGTGGGAGGCCAGGGTGCATCTGGCCGCCGCCTTTCGAATCGCCAACCGCTATGGCTGGAACGAGGGGGTCGCCAATCACTTCAGCATGATGCTGCCGGGGTCGGACGACCGATATCTGCTCAATCCCCGCGGGATGCATTTCAGCGAGCTCACCGCCTCCAACCTGATGGTGGTGGACGGCAAGGGGAATAAGATCTCCGGCTATGGCGAGGTTCGCCCGGTCGCCTTCTATCTGCATGGCCGGCTGCATCAGGCCCTGCCCAAGGCGCGCTGCATCATCCACGCCCATCCGCCCTACGCCACCGCGATCGCGATGATCAAGGGCGGGCGCATCCCGAACGCCAACGGCATCATGCAGCGCTTCGCCCCCAAGGTCGCCTATGACGACGCCTATGGCGGCCCCGTGAACGACGAGGAGTGCGACCGGATCATCAAGCTGGTCGGCGACTGCACGGTGCTGTTCCACGCCATGCATGGCCTCACCACCATGGGCGAATGCGTGGCGAACGCGGTCGATGAATTCTACTTCATCGAGCGGATGTGCAAGTACGCGATCCTGGCCATGCAGACCGGCCGCGAGCTGCACGAGATTCCCGCCCATATGCTGAACGGCCGCTATGACGACGGCTTCGGCGTCTCTAACATGCAAGTCCATTTTGACGCTCTCCTGCGCCTGCTGGATCGGGAGGAGCCGTCCTACAAGACCTGAGGGGCCGTCGCCGCGTGAACTTCATCTTTATGCTGACCGCGGCGGACCGCACCGTACCCGACTGTCTTGAGCTGATGCCCGTGATCGGCCGTCTTGGCCTGCCGCGCATCGGCTTCAAGGACATCGGCTGCCCGCCGGAGACGCTGGCCGCCCTGACCGCCGAGATCAAGTCGAGCGGGGCGGAGGCGTGGCTGGAGATGGTCGACCTCGATCCCGACGCGACCGTCGCCACCGCTTGCTTCGCCCGCGACATCGGCGTCGACGTGCTGTGCGGCGGCACCGCCGTCGACCGCATCTTGAAGGCGCTGGAGGGATCCGCCATCCGCTATCTGCCCTTCGTCGGCACGCCCGAAGGCCACCCGACCGCGCTGCGCGGGGCTCCCGACCAGATCAAGGCGCAGACCAAGGCGGCGGAGGCGGCGGGGGCCGCGGGCGTCGATCTCCTGGCCTTTCGCGCGGTCGACGCCGATCCGCTGGCCCTGATCGCCGCCACCCGCGCCGTCTTGACCGGCGAATTGGTGGTCGCCGGCTCGGTCGACACGCCCGAGCGCATGGCCGACATCAAGGCCGCCGGGGCCGACGCCTTCACCATCGGCTCGGCCGTGTTCGAGCGCCGCTTCGCCCCCGGCGCCGA
>JBMLRS010000416.1:0-1935 GCA_049240905.1 Elsteraceae bacterium | reverse complement strand
CCAAAGCAGTTTGCTTCCGCCCCGAGGATGAAGGGGCCGGATGAACGGCGTGCGGCGTGGCCACCGCCTTGGGGATCTCAAACGCGCGCAAGCCGACGAGCGGTAGGATCTGGAGGATTTCCTTCAAGAATCCTTGCGTATCCGCCTTCTCCGCTTCGGACAGAGCGGGCTCCGCCGGAACGGCGCCATTATCGGAGTGACTACGATCCGCCTCCCGCGCGCGCCGGATCAGGGCGTATTCCAGCCAGGTCACATGCGCGCGGTTCAGCCCACCGCTGGCTGACGTGAAGAGGATCGCCCAATCCCAGAAATCCTTCATGTCGTAATGCTGCTGCAAGCGGCGGCCGACATCTTCGGACTGGCCGATATAGAGCGTCGGAAGATCCTGATCCTCCGCGCGATAACCGACGAGGATGTAGACCCCCGTGCGGCGCATCTCGCCCCGCCTGCTCACATCCGCCCAGCGCGAGCGCGGAAACGCCAAACCAACGCCGGTCCAGTTCATGCGGTCGATCAGGCGCACGCCTTCAGGGTCGCCGTCGGGCACGAAGATGCGAATGGTGAAAGGATCAGCCATCGACGGCGGTCGCCAGACCGGGCGGCGGCGGGATCGGCATGCGCGGTCGGGCGGCATGCGAGCGCGCCGCCGCGACTTCGTCATCTTTCAGCGCTCGCCAGGGCGCGCTTTGCTTCATGCCTTCCAGAAGCCAGTATCTCGTTAACAGACTACCTCTAAGCACCGGCATTTCCTCCTGACCATGTGATAGCCGATCCCATAACAACTGCAACAGGCATGGCGGAGGCGGTGACGCGGCGGCGATGCTTGTCCTCTTCCCGCCCGCTTTCTGCTAATCTGCGTCGGTGAGCCAAGAAGTTTCTCGCACCGGCGCCGAGCTGGATCAGGCCTATCAGGACGCCGTGCGCGCGCATGGCGCGGGCGAGTTCGCGCGGGCGGCGCCGCTCTACGACATGCTGTTGGGCTACGCGCCGGATCATCCGGTTTTGCTGCTGCGGCGGGGCGTGTTGGCGCGGCAGATGGGCGACAAGGCGGGCGCGTTGCGCTGGCTGCAGTTGGCCGCGCTGCGGGCGCCGGAGGATGGCGAAACGCATTCCAATCTGGGCAACGCCCTGGCCGACGTCGGCGATCCGGCGGCGCGCGCGATCCATCTGCGCGCGGCGGCTTTGGCCCCGGACCATCCGGGAGTGCAGTTGAACTGCGCCGGCTATCTGGCGACCTCGAGCGACCCCGCCCCCGCGATTCCCATGCTGGAGAAGATCGTCGCGGCCACGCCGAACAACGCCATGGCCTGGGGGCTGCTGGGCGACGCGCGGCGCGCGCTGGGCGACGACGACGGCGCGGCGGCGGCGATGGAGCGCGCCTTGGCGCTCAACCCGCGCGACCCGGACCGCTGGCACAATCTCGGCAATCTGCTCTATGGGCTGGGCGCGTTCGGGCGGGCCGCGAAGGCCTTTCGCGCCTCGCTGGAGCTTCGGCCGGACCATCCCCCGACCATGACCAATCTGGGCCTCGCCCTTCTGGGGACGCCGGAGGCGCTGGCGCTGCATGAGCGCGCCTTCGCGCTGGATCCGACGCTGCTGACCGCCGAGATGAACCGCGCGGTGCATCATCTGCGCGGCGGCGACGCCAAGGAGGGCTGGCGGGCCTACGAGATCCGCCATCAGATGCCCGGCAATCTGCGCCGCGACTTCACGCAGCCCCGCTGGGAGGGCGAGCCGCTGGAGGCCGATCAGCCGCTGCTGTTGTGGGCCGAGCAGGGAACCGGCGATCTTCTGCTGAAGCTGCGCTACGTGAAGCCCGCGATGGCGCGGGCGAAGACGGTGATCCTGGAGATGCATCCAGGATCGCGCGCGTTGGCCGCCGGCCTGCCGCCGGGACTCACCGTGCTGGAGCGCGGAGAGCCGCTGCCGCCCTTC
>JBMLRS010000415.1:0-4174 GCA_049240905.1 Elsteraceae bacterium | reverse complement strand
TAGGAGGGCACGGAGAGGCGCCATTCGAACTCGGTCCAGCCGCGCTCGAAATTGCCGGCCATGAGCAGGCAGTTGCCCAGATCGGCGCGCGCCTCGACATAATCCTCCTGCAGGGCGATCGCGGTTTCGAACGCCCCGATCGCGCCCTGCATGTCCCGCGCCTTCATGAGCGCGGAGCCGAGATTGCGCCAGGCCTTGGCGTCGTCGGCGTGAAGATCGACGGCGCGCCGGTAGGCGGTGATGGCGTCGTCCACGCGGCCCAACTCCGCCAGGGCGTTGCCCAGATTGTTGTGCGCGTCCGCGAAGTTCGGCTCCAACTGGGCGGCGACCTGGAGCGCTTCGGCCGCGCCTTTGAAGTCTCCCTGAGCGAACAGCGCGGTGCCGAGATTGTAGTGGCCGGCCGGGAAGGTCGGGTCCGCGGCCACCGCCGCGCGGCCTGCGGCCACCGCTTCCGGCAACCGGTCGATTTCGCGCAAGGTGGCGGAGAGGTTGGCGTGGCCGGAGGCGTAGGTCGGATCGCAAGTCACCGCCGCCTCGAAGGCGAGGAACGCCTGGGCGTGGCGGTTAAGCCGCTGCAGGGCGACGCCAAGATTGTTGTGGGTTTTCGCCTGTTTGGGGTCGATCGCGATGGCCGCCTCGAAAGCCGCGATCGCCTCCGTCGGGCGGTCCATCTTCAGCAGCACGGCTCCGCGGTTGTAATGCGCTTCGGCGTAGTTGGGGCGACCTGCGAGCACCCGATCGAAGGTCTCCAGCGCGGTCTCCAGGTCGTCGGACTCGAACAGCGCCACCCCCATGTTGAACCGAGCGGCGACGTCGTTCGGGCGCAGCTCGACCGCCATGCGATATTGCGCGACGGCCGAGTCGAGCCGGCCGGCGCCTTTCAGCGCCAGGGCGTAGTTATAGGCCAACTCCCCATCCTGCGGACGCGCGGCGGCGGCTTTTCCAATCAGTTCGCAGGCTTCGGCGTAGGCGCGACGCTGCAGCTGCAGCACCCCGAAAAAGTAGAGGCATTCGTGGCGCGTCGGCTCGTTGAGCAGCGCCAGTTGGTAGAGCGGCGCCGCAGCGTCCAGATTGCCGGCGCGATGCTGGTCAAGCGCTGCGGCGAGCGCTGGATTGTTGTTGGAGCTGGTCATATGCGCTTGAGACTCTGATGGGGTTCGGTCAGACGCTTCTGCGCTTTGCCGAAACGGAAACTTTTCGATCGTCAGCATCGGTGGGGCGCGCCAAGTCGGCAAGCGATCTGTTCCGCATGCCGTGACGGCGCGCGGGGCTAGTCGCGGAAATTGACGTACTGGAGGGGTTGCTCCAGCCCCATGCCGCGAACATGCGCGATGGCGTCCTGCAGATCGTCGCGCTTCTTGCCGTTCACTCGCAGTTCATCGCCTTGGATCGACGCCTGCACCTTCAGCTTGGCGTCCTTCAAGGACTTCACGATCTTCTTCGCGAGTTCGCTCTCCACGCCGATTTTGATCTTCACGACCTGGCGCAAACTGTCGCCGGTCGCCTTCTCCGGCGTTTCGAACGACAGATAGCCTGGGTCGACTTTTCGGCGGGTGAAATGCACCTTCAACAACTCATGCATCTGGTCGAGCTTCGGTTGGTCGTCGGCGGCGAGCGTTATTGTCTCCTCCTTCCGTTCGACCGTGCATTTGCTGCCCTTGAAGTCGAATCGAGTCGCGATCTCTCGCGTCACGTTGCCGATAGCGTTGTCGATCTCGGCCATATCGGGCTTCGAGACGATGTCAAAGGAGGGCATGCGTAAACCTGCGTTCAGAGGAATGGGGAAGCGGAAAGGCGCGCTGCGGCGTTGATTGTTAACCACACAAACTCGTCGGCCAATAGGGCGCTTCTCTCTTATGCTTGCGGTAACAGCTGCCGCAGCGCAAAATTCTAGCTAAGATGCCAAAGCAATTATGACGAATATGGTCAATGTCGGGCAACCGCAAAGGTCAAGGCGATCTCTTCGAGCTGGAGCTGCAGAAAAACGGACGCTGGTCGGTCGTTGAGCGTTTCCGCGAGCATGAGAAAGATGAGGCGATTTCCCGCGCTAAATTCCAGGTGACCCAGCCTGGGGTCGAAGCTGTGCGCGTCGTTCGTGAAGTTTATGACGAATCAGACGGCCTTTTTAAGTCCCGGACGATTTTCCGCCAGTTGCGCCCTAAGGGCGTCGATAAGCCTGTTGAGAAGGAAAGCAAGGGCGCGCCGGCCGCTCCGGTCAAGCGTGCGTCAGGCCCCACCAAGGCGGTCTCCCGCAGCGACCTCGCCGCCGAGTCGCCTTCGCCTCAGGCGCCGCCCCCCGCCGCCGCGCCGCAAGCGCCGCCGCCGCCGAAGCCGCGAAAGCCCCGCAACCGGACGATGCTGAAGCGCGTCGTCGCCTCCACCGCCACCGGCGCGACGATGTCCACGGTCGGCGCGCTCGGCCTGTGGTCGGAGCGTGGCCGGATGCTGCTTGGCGAGGCGTTCAACCCAACCACGCTGGCCGTCGCTTCGACGGCCATGTTCCTCGCGGCCTTCGTGGCGTCGCTCTATCTCTTCAGCCGCACCCCGGCGGCGCAGCGCCGCGCCGCCGCGCTCGAACCGGTCGCCGCCGTCGGCATCACCGAACTCCACGAACCCACGCCGCCCCTGACCTTCGACGCGCCGCCGGCGGCGCCCGCCGGCCCGCTTCCAATCGATCCGAAGATCGCCGAGTTGGCCGAATCGATGCAGACGCAACCGGAGGCGCCGAAAGAACCGGAGCCGGAGCCAAAGCCGAAAGCGGAGGAGAAAAAGGAGCAGCCGGTTGAGGCCGCCGCCTCCGCTCAGGATCAGCAGATGCTGATGCGCTTCTTCCGCGATTGTCTGGTCGATCCTTCCGCCCGAGCCTTCACCGGGCAAGGAAAGATGGACGCCCAGACGCGCTTCGCCTGCCACTTGTTCCTGCTTGGCGCCGGCGACGCCTGTCTCGCCTCCAGCGGCGCGGATGACGCTCAGATGCAGTCCGTGATCCAGTCGGCGCTCGAGATGCTTGGCACGGACGCCGAGCGCGCGCGCGGCTTCGTCTCGAACTATGAGAGCTATTTCAAGGAGCCGCGCTACCGCGCGGTCATGTCGGCCGGGCGCGACGCCATGGCGTCCTTTCTGGCGGGACGCGGCCTCAAGGCGCGCGCGCTGGGCGACGCCCTGGCCGGCTGGAACGCCAACACCAAGGAAGCGGCGACCAGCACCATCGCGGTCATGTTCACCGACATGGTTTCATCGGTGCAGACCACTCAGAAGCTCGGCGATGAAGGCGCGATGCGGCTGGTCCAAACCCATAATCTGATCATCGGTTCGGTCCTGAAGACCCATCGGGGTCATCAAGTTAAGCACACCGGCGACGGCATCATGGCGGTGTTTCCGCGCGTCGTGGACGGCGTCGCCGCTGCCGCGGAGATGCAACGGCAGATCGATGAGCATAATCGGATCTCCATGTCGCATCCGCTCTCCGTCCGCATCGGCCTGTCCGCTGGCGAACCGGTGCGCGAGGACAATGATTATTTCGGCACGGTCGTGCAGCTGTCGGCGCGGGTCTGCGCCGTGGCTGGCGCCCGCGAGGTCGCGGTGTCCGATCTTGTCGCCGAGTTGGCGGGTGGTGAGAATTTCGTGTTCTCGGAAATTCAGCATGTGCCGTTGAAGGGCTTCGCCGAACCTCAGCCCGTTCGCATGCTGCTGTGGGAACAGAAGCCAAGCGCGAGCGGGTCGGCTCCGCGCCCATCCGCCGCGCGCCGGCCGCCGCCGGTCGCGCAGCAGTTGCCACCAGGGCATGGCGGGTTGGTTAACTAAATCAGGTGTTTACCCCTGGTTTCCAACTTTTTGAGTGAGCTTGATTCAGGCTAAAGCGCGGCTTCGTCGTAGGCCAACAGGCTATCTGCGCCGTCAACCACGATGCGCGCTTGCGCCAAAGCGGTCGGCAGAACATGTCGCGCGTAAAGGCGGGCCGACTGGACGATCGCGTCCATCGCCCTCGCGTCGCCCGCGCGATTGAACAGAGCGGCTTGTGCGGCGAGCAGGCAACGTCCATGCATCCAGCCGCCGAGCACGACGCCCGCCAGATCCAGGAACGTGGTCGCGGAGGCGGCGATCGCCGCCGGGTTCGCCCCCCCCGTGCGGAGAAGCCATGCCGTGCATTCCTCAAGCGCCTCCACGCCGTCGG
>JBMLRS010000414.1:0-3837 GCA_049240905.1 Elsteraceae bacterium | reverse complement strand
AGGGTGACGACGCGGGCGTCGGTGGAGAGTTTGCTTGACACTTCGACGGGCTCAGGGTGAGGGGGGGTGTTGAAACAACCCCAACACATCCTCGCGCGGCAGGGCCTGGATCGTGCGGGTCTTGCCGGTCGCCGCCTCGAACCCCCTTGTCGTCGTCGCGGCGAAGAGCGAATTAACGATCGCCTCCTCCACCGCCTCGATCGCGGCGAGGAAGAGGGGAGAGACCTGGTCGTTCGGCAGGTCCGGGTAGCTGGTCAGGGCCTTGCGCCGCTTGGCCGTGCGGCGAACGTCGGGATGGGTGGAGAAGGCGATGACGTAGTCGCCGGAGCCGTTCGACATCGCAGCCCCGGTGCGCGCCAGGCCCGCCGCCCCGCGCGCGGCGAGCCGCTTCAGATTGCGGTCGGACAAAGGCGCGTCGGTCGCGATCACGATCATCACGGATCCGTCGGCCGTCTGATCGAGCTTTTCCTTCAGATAGAATTGCCCCAGCGCTTCGCCGACTCGGACCCCTCCGATCTGCAGGATTCCGCCGAAATTGGTCTGCGCCAGCGCGCCGACCCGATAGCCGCCCAGCTTTCCCGGCAGGACGCGCGAGCTGGTCCCGATTCCGCCTTTCCAACCGAAGGCGATCGTGCCGGCTCCGGCGCCGACGCAGCCCTCTGCGACCGGGCCTTCCGAGGCGATCTCGATCGCCCGGCGCAATTCCTCCCGGCAGGGCCGTTCTGCGCGGATGTCGTTCAGGCCGCCGTCGTTGGTTTCCCCGACGATGGCGTTGACGCTGGTCAGCCGCTCATTGCCTGGCTGGGCCAGGGTCCAATCGACGACCGCCTGCATGCCGCGCCCGACCGCCAGCGTGTTGGTCAGCAGGATCGGCGTCTCGATCTCCCCCAACTCCTCCAACTGCGAGCCGCCGGCCATCTTGCCGTAGCCATTGGCCACGAACAGCCCGGCCGGAACCTTGTCTTGGTATAGATTGTCGCCATGCGGCAGGATCGCGGTCGCGCCGGTGCGGGTCTTTTCTCCCTCGATCAGGGTGACCTGACCGACCCGCACGCTCGCGACGTCGGTGATCGCGTTCAGCGGCCCGGTCGGCAGCGCCCCGATCGCGAAGCCGAATTCCCGCAGCCGCATCAGATCGAGCGCAACAGAGCGGAGCGCGCCTGCGCCCCGGCCATCAGGTAGGAATGATCGCTGCCGGTCAGCACGAAGCGCGCGCCGCCCTTGACGTACATCGCGGCGGTTGCCTCGTCATAGACGCCGCCCATGCCCAGCGCCTTGCCGTGGGCTTTGCAGGCGGCGCCCACGGTCTGATAGGCGTCCTGCACCAGGGGATGGGCGATCTGGCCGGAGACGCCCAATTCCGCCGACAGATCGGACGTGCCGATCAGCAGCGCGTCGATCCCATCCACCGCGGCGATCTCGTCCGAATTGCGCACGGCCTCCGGGCTTTCGATCATCGCCACAACCAGGATCGCGTCATTGAGCGCGGCCTGCGCCTCGGCGGCGGGCGGCGATTGATAACGGTAGGCGGCGGCCGGGCCGCCCCAGCTTCGCTTGCCCAACGGCGGGTAGCGGTAGGCTTGGGCGATCCGCTTGGCCTGGATCGCGTCTTCGACATGCGGAACGATCACGCCCATCGCGCCATTGTCGAGCGCCCGGGCTCCTTCGTCGAGCGCGTCGGCGGCGACCCGAACGATGGGGGTGACGCCGGTCGGCAGCGCGGCGAGGCAGATCTGCGTCGCCTCCTGCACGGAGAAGGCGCCATGCTCCATGTCGATGAACAGCCAGTCATGGCCGGTCGCCGCCGCGATCATCGCAACGCCGGCGCTGCGCAGGTGATGCACGCCGAAGCCCAAGGTCAGCTCGCCCGCGCGCAGTTTGCGTTTGGTCGCGTTTTCGATCGGTCTCATCGGCGTTTCTCCCATTCTGCTTCTGATTTCGCCTATTCATGGTCCGGTTCGCCGCTCAGGCGCCAGTCTTTCGGCGAAACTCGATTGCGGCCGGGCATTTGCTTAGGCTGTCGCAAGCCTCGACCATCGTTCGCAGACCGAACGAGTCGGCGTGACAAATCCGTTGGTTTTTGCGAAGTCAAAGAAATGGACTCCGGCCCGCCCACCCTTCTCTCCCAGCTCGCGTCGCCCGCCTTTGAGATCGAGCGGCCTGCCCAGCGGTCGGCGCCGCTGGTCTTCGCCTCGCCGCATAGCGGCGCGGAATATCCGGAAGCCTTCGTGCGCGGCTCCTCGCTGGATCCGCTGACCTTGCGCAAGTCCGAGGATTGCTTCGTCGACCGCCTGTTCGCCGCGGCGACGACCTACGGCGCAGTGCTGATCAAGGCGCTGTTCCCGCGCGCCTACGTCGACGTGAACCGGGAACCCTGGGAGCTGGATCCGGCGATGTTCGCCGGCGCTCTGCCGAGCTACGCCAACACCCGCAGCCCACGCGTGGCGGCGGGATTGGGCACGATCGCCAAGGTGGTCGCCAGCGGAGCCGAGATCTATCGCGACAAGCTGGACTTCATGGAAGTGAAGGCGCGGATCAACCAGTGCTATGAACCCTATCACGCCGCCTTGCAGGAGTTGATGGCGGAGACGCGGGAGCAGTTCGGCTTCTGCATCCTGATCGACTGCCACTCCATGCCCTCCGTCGGCGGGCCGTGCGACCGGGATCCCGGCGCGCCGCGCATGGACATCGTGCTGGGCGACTGCTTCGGCACGGCCTGCGCGCCGATCGTCACCACGCGGGCGGAGACGCTGTTGCGGCGACAGGGCCTGGCGGTGACGCGCAACGATCCCTACGCTGGCGGCTTCACGACCCGACATTACGGACGCCCGCACGAGGGCATGCACGCGTTGCAGATCGAGATGAACCGCGCCCTCTACATGGACGAGGCGAAGTATCAGCCGCATTTCGGCTTCGAGGCGATGGCGGACAAGCTGACCACCTTCATCGCCGCCATGACCGCATTCACGAAACAGGACCTGACGCCCTCATGGAAATCCGGCCGGTAGGCCCTGCGGATTTGCCGCAGATTCAGGCGATTTACGCCCACCACGTCGCCACCGGCTACGCCAGCTTCGAGGAGGATCCGCCCGATCTGGCGGAGATGACCAAACGCTGCGAGGCGCTGCTGGCGCGCGGCCTGCCCTATCTCGTGGCCGCTGAGCCGGATGGAAAGATCCTCGGCTACGCCTACGCCGGCCCGTTTCGTCCGCGCCGCGCCTATCGCTTCTCGGTCGAAAACTCGATCTATGCGCGGCCCGATTCCGCCGGCAAGGGGATCGGCCGCGCGCTGCTGACCGAGTTGATCAAACAGGCGACCGCTTGGGGCGCGCGCCAGATGATCGCGGTGATCGGCGATTCCGAGAACGCCGGATCAATCGGTTTGCACAAGGCGCTTGGATTTCAGCCCATTGGCGTGATCCGATCGGTCGGCTTCAAACATGGCCGCTGGCTCGACAGCGTGCTGATGCAACTGCCTCTCGGCGACGGCGACGCCTCGCCCCCACAACAGGAAGTTCCCCTATGACCGCGATCCATACGCTTTCCGCAGCATCGCTCGCCGACGCCTACGCCAAGCGCTCGCTTTCCCCGGTGGAGGTGGCGACCGCGCTGCTGGACCGGATCGAACGGCTGGACGGCGACCTCACCTCGATGGTGGTGATCGATCGCGAGATGACCCTGGCCATGGCCCGCCAGTCGGAGGCGCGCTGGCGCGCCGGCCGCTCAATCGGCCCCTTGGACGGCGTGCCCGCCAGCGTCAAGGATCTGCTGTTGATGCAGGGCTACGTCACCCGCCGCGGCACGCTTTTGACCGAGGGCGCCGCCCCGGACGTGGAG
>JBMLRS010000413.1:0-2476 GCA_049240905.1 Elsteraceae bacterium | reverse complement strand
GAAGCGGCCCTTGGCCTTCGTGCTGGTGGCGGACACGGCGGCGAACTTCCTGCTGTTCGCGCCGGTTTACATCATCACCAATGGCGGCCCGAACGGCGCGACCCAACTGTTGATGTTCGAGGCCTATCAGGCGGCCTTCGCCTACATCAACCATGGCCGCTCCATGGCGATCTCAACCATCATTCTGCTGGTGGTGCTGGTGATCGCGGTTCTGGAGCTGAGGCTGTTTCGCCCGGCGGAGGAGGAGCGGTCATGAAGCTCTCGCCCGCCGGCGTCGCGCGCTACGCCGCCCTGATCGTGATCGCCGTCCTGCTGCTGACGCCGATCTATTGGCTGATCATGTCGTCGCTCCGGCCGGCGGATCACATCTTCCGGTTCTCAAGCTCCTTCAGCCTGCAGACGATCATTCCGATGAAGCTGACCCTGGACAATTATGTCCAGGCGCTGGAGGGCAGCATCGGGCGGGCGCTGTTCAATTCGCTGTTCGTCAGCGTGACCACGGTGGCGATCGGCGTGTTCGTGAACTCGCTGGCCGGCTTCGCCTTCGCGGTGTTCGATTTCCGCTTCAAGAAGGCGCTGTTCGTGCTGGTGCTGCTGTCCTTCATGATGCCGTTCGAGTCGATCGTGATCCCGCTCTATTCGATGATGCGGACGCTTGGCTGGACCGACACCTACGCCGCCCTGATCCTGCCGGAGGCGGCGGGCGGCCTCATCATCTTCCTGTTCTATCAGTTCTTTCGCGGCGTCCCGCGCGAGATCTATGAGGCGGCGCGGGTGGATGGGGCGAGCTGGTGGCAGATCTATTTCCGCATGACCATGCCGCTGTCCGGCCCGACCATCGCGACCGCTTCGCTGATGATCTTCATCCATCAATGGGACGCCTTCTTTTGGCCGCTGGTGGCGACCAGCAGCGAACGGCTGGCGGTGATCCAGGTGGCGATCGCCCGCAACATGACCATGGAGCAGGCGAACTGGGGGGCCTTCTTCGCCTCCGCCTCGCTGGCGGTGCTGGTGGCGATGGTGCCGTTCTTCCTGCTGCAGCGCCATTACGTGAAAATCGTCATCACCAACGCCGATCGCTGATCAAGAAGGAGGCGCTGCACGATGAAGACCCTGATCGATTGCGACCCCGGCCATGACGACGCGATCGCCATTCTGCTGGCGGCGCGCCATCTGGATCTGGTCGGGATCACCACGGTTTTCGGCAATCAGACGGTGGAGAAGACCACGCTGAACGCGCTGAAGGTTCTGACCATCGCGGGGCTGACCTCGATCCCGGTGGCGAAAGGCTGCGGCCGCCCGCTGGTGGGGGAGGCGCCGCTGGCGGCGGACGTGCACGGCGCTTCCGGCCTGGACGGCGTCGATCTGCCGGAGCCTGCGGTCGCGCCTGTTGATCAGCATGCGGTGGGCTTTCTGATCGAGACCGCGCGAAAGCATCAGGGAAATCTGGCGGTCGCGGTGACTGGCGCGCACAGCAATCTTGGGCTGGCGCTGCGGCTTGAGCCGCGGCTGGCGCAATGGATCAGCCGGATCACCATCATGGGCGGCACCACCGGGATCGGCAATCTGCGGCCGCAGGCCTGCGTCAACATCCTGTCAGATCCTGAGGCGGCGCATGTCGTCTTCACCAGCGGGATACCCATTCACTGGATCGGCTATGAGACCACCCGCACCGTGCTGATGCGCGCGCCGGACATTGCGCGGCTGAAGGCGAGCGACCGGCGCGTCGCCCGCGCGGTCGGCGACATCGCCGCCTATTACCGGGAGCGGCAGCTGGCGGTGAACGGGCTGGACGGCGCGCCGATGCATGATTCCTGCGCGATCGTGCCGCTCCTCAACTCGGATCTGATCCGCTACGAGCCGGTCCATCTGGCCGTGGCGCTGGAAGGCGGCGTGGCGCGCGGCATGACCGTGGTGGATCGCCGTCCGCTGCGGCCGGGCGTTGCGCTCTCCAGCGTCACGCCGCGCCAACCCGACAATGTGATGATGGCGGTGGAGGTTGACCGCGACGGGGTGATCGCCGCGATCGCCGACGCCGTGCTGACCTACCCGTGACCCCAAGGAGAGAGCCATGAGCAAGCAGAAGATCCTGATCGATTGCGATCCCGGCCATGACGATCTGGTCGCCATCCTGTACGCTGCGGCGCATATGGATCTGGTGGGGGTGACCACGGTTCACGGCAACAACACGCTGGCCAACACCACGCGCAACGGCCTGATCGCGCTGGAGCTGGGCAAGATCGACGCGCCGCTGGCGATGGGCTGCCCGGAGCCGCTGGTGCAGGAATCGGTCGGCGTGGCCTCCGGACATGGCAAGAGCGGGCTGGACGGCCATGTGTTTCCCGATCCCGCGCGCAAGCCGATCGACCAGCATGCGGTGGATTTCATCATCGAGATGGCGTCGAAGCATCGCGGCGAGCTGATCCTGGCCACGATCGGGCCGGAGACCAACATCGCCATGGCGATCCGGCGGGAG
>JBMLRS010000412.1:0-3666 GCA_049240905.1 Elsteraceae bacterium | reverse complement strand
AGGCGCACAGGATGTCCGACGTCGCGAGCACTTCGTCCAGCGGCTTAAGCGGATAGATCGACTGAGGCTGCGGCGAGCGGTTCCAGGCGGCGACCTTCATGCCCATGCCCTGGGCGATGCGCGCCACTTCCTTGCCGATGCCGCCCATGCCGACCACGCCCATGGTCTTGCCCAGAAGCTGCACGCCTTCGGACTGTTTCCACACCCCGGCGCGGACCTCGCGGTCCATCTTGGCGACGCTGCGCGCGGCGGCGAAAGCCAGGGCGATGGTGTGTTCGGCGACGGTGGTGTCGCCATAGCCCTTGATGGTGTCGACCGCGATGCCGTGCTTCGCGGCGGCGGCCAGATCGATGAAGCTGGCCGCGCCCGTGCCCAGGAACACGATGCGCTTCAGCTTGGTGCATTTCGCCAGCAGATCGGCGTCGAAGAAGGTGTGGTCGATGATGCAGATGCTGTGATCGCCGAGCAGCGCGGGAATGTTCTCCGGCTGGCCGTCGCAGTAATTGACGGCGATCTCGGGATCGCCCGGCTGCGCCACGGCGCGCCAGAGATGGGTCATGTCTTGCAGGCTATCGAGGAATATCGCGCTCATGGGATCTCGTTCAGGCGGGGGTGGAAAGGGACAGCTTAGGCGTCGGGCGTCGCGCGGTCGATGGCGTGCTCCAGCAAATCAAGGCCGAGATCGATCTCCGCCTCGCTCACCGTCAAGGGCGGGGCGATGCGCATGACGCCGCCGGTGTTGCCGACGCGCACGATGTTGGCGGAAAGCCCCAGAAGGGTCGCGGCGTCGGTGACCGCGTCGGAAATCTGGCTCGCGCTGAGGCCGCCGGAGGCGACGAACTCCAAGCCCAGCAACAGCCCGCGCCCCCGCACGTCGCCGATGCAGGCGTGGCGCTTCTTCATGGCCTCGAGCCCGCCCTTGAGGCGGGCGCCCATCGCCGCCGCGCGGGCGTCGAGCTTGTCGCGGCGCACGATCTCCAGCACCTTCACGCCGACCGCCGCCGGCAGCGGGTCGTTCACATGAGTGGTGTAGAACAGATAGCCGAGCTTGTCGGCCTGGGCCGCGATCGCGTCGCTGGTCATCATGGCGGACAGCGGCAAGCCGGCGCCCAAGGTCTTGGACAAGGTCAGGATGTCCGGGACCACGCCATCGCGCGAAAAACCGAACATCTGGCCGGTGCGGGCGATCCCGGTCTGCGCCTCGTCGAGGATCAGCAGCATGCCGCGCGCGTGGCAATGCGCCTTGAGCGCCGCCAGATAGCCCGGCGGCAGATCCAGGATGCCGCCGCTGCTCAAGATCGGCTCCGCGATGAAGCAGGCCAGATTGCCGGTGGATTGCCGGTCCAGCAGATCGAAGGCGTCGTCCAGCTCCGCCTGCCAGGAGATCCCGCCGAGGCGCGGGCGATAGGAATTCGGCGCGGGAATGGCGAAGGAGCCGGGCGCCAAAGGCCCCATGCCGCGCCGGCCGGCGGAATAGGTGGCCGACGCCGCGGCGCCGGTCATGCCATGCCAGCTCTGCGCGAAGCCGACGACCTCCCATTTGCCGGTGACCAACTTGGCGAGGCGGATCGCCGCCTCATTGGCTTCGCCGCCCGTGGACAGCAACATGCTCTTCGGCAGCTCCGGCACCAGGCCGGCCAGGGATTCCGCCAGATCGACCACTTCGGCGGAGAGCATGGAGGAGAACAGATGGTCGAGACGCCCGATCGACTCCCGCACCGTCGCCACGATCTCGGGATGGCAATGGCCTAGGATCGCGCTCATCTGGCCGGAGGTGAAGTCCAGCATCTTGCGGCCCTGCGCGTCATACAGGAACGAGCCTTCGGCGCGCACGGGCACGAATCCCACGAAGTCGCCGCCATAGCGCAGCATGTGCCGGCGGGCGCGGCTCCAGAAGGCGTCGTTGGTCTCGGACAGGATCTGGTCCATCAGGGCTCCGCGCGGTCGGCTGGCAAGGCGAGGCCAATACTATCCAGCCGAAGCGCGGGCAGGGAAAGTCCAAATCATTGGCGCCAGGGCTGAGAACTGAAGCGCTCCAGCAGGAACTCGATGAACACCCGAACCTTCGGGATGCCGCGCCGGCCGGCGAGGCTGATCGCCGAGAGCGGCAAGGGTTCGGCGTTATGGACCTCGGTCAATAAAGGAACCAGGGTCCCGGTCCGAAGCGCTTCGCCCACCACGACGTCGCCCAGGCGGATGATCCCGGCCCCGGCGACAGCCAGCTTCAGGGCGCATTCGGCGTTGTCGGTGGTGACGCTCGGCGTGAGGGTGACGATCTCAAGGCCTTGCGCGCCATGGAACGGCCAGCGATGCGGGGCCTGCGGGGCCAGCCCGACGCAGGCGTGGCGATGAAGATCCTGGGGCGTCGCCGGAACGCCATGTTTCGCGAGATAGGACGGGGCCGCGCAGATCGTCCGCTCAATTTCGGCGATTTTCACGGCGGCAAGCCCCGCGTCCGAGACCGGGCCGACCCGGATCGCGACGTCGTACCCATCGTCGATGAGGGAGACGATATGATCGGTGATGCCGAGTTCGACCTGCACCTCCGGGTAGCGCCTCAGGAAATCCGGAAGCGCCGGGGCCAACTGGTGCACGCCGAACCCGTTGCTGGTGTTGACCCGAAGCCGTCCACGCGGGGCGCCGCGCGACTTCGCCACTTCGGCGTCCAGATCCTCAATGTCCGCCAGGATCTGAGCGGCGCGCGCGAGATAGAGCTCCCCCTCGGTCGTCAGCGCCAATCTGCGCGTCGTGCGGTGCATGAGGCGAACGCCAAGACGATCCTCAAGCCGGCTGACCAGCTTGGACAGGGCTGACGGCGTGACATTGAGCTCGCTGGCCGCGGCGACGAAGCTGCCGGTTTCAGCGGTCTTCACGAAGGCGCGGACATCTTCCAATCCGCTCATTAGTTCCAACTCGTCACGAATATCTCCGCCAAGGCGCTAATTATCCGCATGGAGAGATAAAATACAATCCGCTCAGTGAAGCTCCAAACGGAGACCGAGATGAGCGAATTCACCCAGACCCGAGACGAACAAGCCCAACAGGCTCAAGCCCAACAGGCGCGGCGCGGCGAGATCGAACCGATCGATTATGACTATTATCGCGCGCGCGCCCATGCGTTGCGCCAACAGGCGAAAAGAGACGCGCCGCGCGCCCTGCTCCAGGCGGTTCGCAAATTGCTGACGAGATCGCGCCCGACCGGCGCGACCCGGCGCCTCAGTCCCCGGTGACCAGGCGTTCGACCAGCTGCTTCACCGTGGGAATGAACCCGTTCGAGTAGAACGGATCGTCGGCGAAGCGGTAGGCGTTGTGCCCGGCGAACATCAGCTGATTTTCGATGTCCTCGGAATGGCTGATCGCCTGCAGGGTTTTCTGGATGCAGTAGGAGCGCGGATCAGGGGACTTGCCAGTGTCGCCTTCGGCGGTCTGCGCCCAGTTCGAGAACTTGCAGTGGCTGAGGCAGCCCATGCAGTCGACCTGATCGCGACGGATCTGCACGCTCTGCTCCGGCGTGACGAACACCAGGGTGGAGTCAGGCGTGCGCAGGCCTTCGGTGTAGCCTTCGGCCATCCAGGCTTCGGCCGCGACGCGGTCCGCCTGGGTGACGAACACCTTGCGGCCGCGCGCGCCGACCGCCAAGGCCGTGTCATGCTCGCCGACCGCCTG
>JBMLRS010000411.1:0-2541 GCA_049240905.1 Elsteraceae bacterium | reverse complement strand
GTGGGCGCGCAGACCCCGCGCCATCCGGCTGACGATCCCGGCCGCCTCGCTCCAACTGGTCGCGATCCAGACGCCGTCGCGCTTGGCCCAAAGGAACGGCCGGTCGCCCCGGGTCGCGGCGACGCCGAAGAAGCAGGCTGAAAGATTCGGATAATTGGCGGCCGACACGCAAACCCCTCCCTATTCTGTTTCCCCACCCTATATCCTGGGGACCATGTCATTGTCTGCCTCGGCCGATGCGGCCGCTGCGGAAGACGCGCTGGATCTCGGCCCGCTTCCGCTCTGGAACCTTTCGGATCTTTACCCGGCGATCGACGCGCCGGAGCTGGCGCGCGACCTGGAGCGCGGCAAGCGCGACGCCGAAACGCTCGCCGCCACTTACCGGGGCCGCCTCGGCAGCCTGGACGCGCGCGGTTTGGCGAACGCGATCAAGGCCTATGAGGCGTTGGACGAACTGCTCTCCAAGATCATGAGCTATGCTCAATTGGTGCAGGCCGGCGATATGGAAAGCCCCGCCATCGGGCAATTTTATCAATCGACCAGCGAAGCGGTAACGGAAATCTCCGCCATCGCGCTGTTCTTCACGCTGGAGCTGAACGCGCTGGACGACAAGGATCTGGCCCCGAAGCTGGCCGATCCCGCCCTGGCGCATTACCGCAGCTGGGTGGAGGAAAGCCGCGCGTTGAAGCCGCATCAGCTGTCCGAAGAGATCGAGACGCTGCTGCATGAAAAGCATGTCGCCGGCCGCGCCGCCTGGAACCGCCTGTTCGACGAAACCATGGCCGGGCTGCGGGTTCCCTTCCGCGGCCAGGATCTGACCACGACCGAGATCCTGAACAAGGTGGTCGATAGCGACGGCGCCGTGCGCAAGGAGGCGGCGCAGGCTTTTGGCGCGACGCTGAGCGCCAATCGCCGGGTGTTCGCGCGCATCACCAACACGCTCGCCAAGGACAAGGAGATCGAGGATCGCTGGCGCGGCTACGCCAAGCCGATTTCCGCCCGCAACAAGGCGAACCGGGTCGAGGATGAGGTGGTGCAGGCGCTGATCGACAGCGTGCGGGGGGCCTATCCCCGTCTGTCGCACCGCTATTACGCGCTGAAGGCCAAATGGTTCGGCCAGGAGCATCTCGATTGGTGGGACCGCAACGCGCCGCTGCCGGCCGCGCCCGATCGGCTGATCCGCTGGCCCGAGGCGCGCGACATCGTGCTGGACGCCTACGGCGCCTTCTCGCCGGAGCTGGCGCGCGTCGGCAAAAGCTTCTTCGACAAGCCCTGGATCGACGCCCCGGCCCGGCCCAGCAAGGCGTCGGGCGCCTTCGCCCATCCGACCGTGCCCAGCGCCCACCCCTATCTCCTGGTGAATTATCTGGGTCGGGTGCGCGACGTGATGACCCTCGCCCATGAGCTGGGCCATGGCGTGCATCAGGTCTTGGCGTCGGACCAGGGCCATCTGCTGGCGGACACGCCGCTGACCCTGGCGGAGACCGCCAGCGTGTTCGGCGAGATGCTGACCTTCCAGGCGCTGTTGAAGGCGGAGACCGATCCGCAGGCGCGCAAAGTGATGCTGGCCTCCAAGGTGGAGGACATGCTGAACACGGTGGTGCGCCAGATCGCGCTGCACAGCTTCGAGGAGGCGGTGCATGACCGCCGCCGCCAGGGCGAGCTGTCGCCGGACGAGCTGTCGGAGATCTGGATGGGCGTGCAGAAGGCCAGCCTGGGGCCGGCGCTGCGCTTCGATCAGGGCTACGCCGACTGGTGGGCCTATATCCCGCACTTCATCCACTCGCCCTTCTACGTCTACGCCTACGCCTTCGGGGATTGCCTGGTGAACTCGCTCTACGCGGTCTATCAGGGCGCGGAGGCGGGCTTCGCGGAGAAATATCTGGCGATGCTGCGCGCGGGCGGCACGAAGCGCCATGGCGCGCTTTTGGCCCCCTTCGGTCTGGACGCGCGCGACAAGGCGTTCTGGACCAAGGGCATGGACGTGATCGCCGGCATGATCGACGAACTGGAGCAAATGCCTTGAGCGAAGACGGGTTTGGACTGCGTCTGAAGCGCTACGCCGAGGTGGGCGGCGCGGTCGGCGGCCTTGCGGCCAAGCTGGCCGGGCAGCGCTATCTCGGCATCGGTCTGGACAAGTCCAAACACGCGATCGATTTGAAATCAGCGCTCGGCGGGCTGAAGGGCCCGCTGATGAAGGTGGCGCAGATTCTCGCCACCATCCCGGACGCCCTGCCGCGCGAATACGCCGAAGAACTGGCGCAGCTGCAATCCAACGCGCCGCCGATGGGCTGGCCCTTCGTGCGCCGGCGCATGTCGGCCGAGCTGGGGCCGGATTGGCGGAGCCGCTACAAGGAGTTCCCGCAAGCCGCGGTCGCCGCCGCCTCCCTGGGGCAGGTGCATAAGGCGGTGCTGCATGACGGCCGCACCGTCGCCGCCAAGCTGCAATACGCCGATATGGCCGCCGCCGTGGAGGCCGATCTTCAGCAGCTGAAGATCATCTTCCAGATCTATGGCCGCTACGATCCCGCGATTAAGACG
>JBMLRS010000410.1:0-1854 GCA_049240905.1 Elsteraceae bacterium | reverse complement strand
CGAAGTCGCGCGGATCGAGGCCAACGCCCCTGAACTGCCGGGCGTGGCGATCGACGTCGGCCAGAGCCGATCCTATCCCCACACGGAGGCGGTGGGTCATGTTCTGGGCTATGTCGGCGCGGTGGCGGATGGGGATCTGACCGGGGATCCCTTGCTGGAGCTGCCGGGTTTCCGCATCGGCAAGAACGGCATCGAGAAGATCTACGAGAAGGAGATGCGCGGGACGGGCGGCTCGTCTCAGGTGGAGGTGAACGCGGTCGGTCGGGTGATCCGTGAACTGAGCCGTCAGGCCGGGCAGACAGGCAAGGACGTCGAACTCACCTTGGACATCGAGCTGCAGGAGTTCATTCGAAACCGCATTGGCGACGACAGCGCCTCCTGCGTGGTGATGGACGTGCATGGCGGCGAGTTGCTGGCGCTTGTCTCCGCCCCTGCTTACGATCCCAACCTGTTCGCCGCCGGCATCTCCGCGCGCGATTGGGAGGAGTTGCTCTCCAACCCCAAGACCCCGCTGATCAACAAGTCGATCGCAGGACAATATCCTCCGGGCTCGACCTACAAGATGGTCACCGCGCTGGCGGCGCTGGACGCGGGCGTGATCAACACCAACACCATCGTTCACTGCCCCGGCTCGATGGAGTTCGGCGATCAGCTGTTCCACTGCTGGAAGAAGGAAGGCCACGGCGGGGTGAACCTTCATGAGGGGATGAAGGTCAGCTGCGACGTATATTTCTACGAGTTGGCGCGGCGCACCGGCATCGATCGGATGACCGCGATGGCCCGCAAGCTGGGGTTCGGGCAGCGATTGGGCGTCGACCTGCCGGGCGAGAAGGGCGGCCTCACCCCGACCCGCGAGTGGCACGCGCAACGGTTCGGTCGGATGTGGCCGCAGGGCGAAGCGCTGAACGCCGGCATCGGGCAGGGTTTCGTTCTGACGACGCCGCTGCAGCTCGCCACAATGACCTCGCGGCTGGTGAATGGCGGGATGGCGGTTCAACCGCATCTTCTCCGCGCGATCGGCGGAAAGCCCGCCGTGACCAATCCCTATCCTCCGATCGGGCTCAACCCGCAGCATCTCCAGGCGGTGGTCCGCGCCATGGCGGGCGTCTGCAACGAGGAGAACGGCACCGGCTACAAGCTGCGCATCACGCAGCCGGGCCTAGAGATGGGCGGCAAGAGCGGCACGGCTCAGGTCAAGCGCATCACCATGCAGGAGCGGGAGAAGGGCGTCCGCAAGACCGAAGACCGCCCCTGGCGCGACCGCGACCACGCGTTGTTCGTGGCGTTCGCGCCGGTCCAATCTCCTCGCTACGCTTGCGCGGTCATCGTGGAGCATGGCGGCAGCGGCTCTTCGGTCGCGGCGCCGATCTGCCGCGACGTGCTGCTGGAGGTGCAGCGGCGCGATCCGCTCCGTAAATCGCCGAACCCCGCCCCGGGCCGCGTGGCCGCGCTCGACCAAAAGGGCGGCAGACAATGACCGCGCTCCTGGGCGACGGGCGGCGCGATCAATTGACATTGGTTCAGAAGATCATCTCGATCAATTGGACCTTGGTGCTTCTGCTCACCGCTTTGGCGGCGTTCGGCCTCACCATGCTCTATTCCGCCGGCGGCGGCAGCATGGAGCCTTGGGCCAGCCGACAGGCGGTCCGCTTCGGCATCGGCATGGTCCTGATGCTAACGGTCGCGGTGATCGACATCCGGATTTGGCTGCGCTTCGCCTATGTCGCCTACGCGGTCGGCGTGCTCCTCCTGGTCGCTGTGGAGGTCAAGGGATCGGTCGGCATGGGCGCGCAGCGCTGGCTGGATCTCGGCGTGGTGCAGCTTCAGCCCTCGGAAGTGATGAAGATCGCCGTG
>JBMLRS010000409.1:0-2177 GCA_049240905.1 Elsteraceae bacterium | reverse complement strand
GAGAGGAGGAGGGCGAATCTGGTGTCGAGATATGCGGTGACCAAGCTGCTGACGCGCGCGGCCCCGCCGCCCGCGGAGCAAGCCCGGCTGTTCGATCGGGCTGACTACCGCTTCATCGCCCGCCCGCTCGACTCCCTGCTGGCGGCGGCGCACGCGGCGCAGGCGGACGGGATCTCTCCCCTGCTGCTGGGTGACGCGATCGAAGGCGAGGCGCGCGAAGTTGGCCGCGCCTTCGCCGGGATCGCCCGGTCGATCGCCGAACATGGCGTTCCCCTGCCGGCCCCGGCGGTGCTGCTGTCCGGCGGCGAGACCACGGTGACTGTCCGGGGCCAGGGGCGCGGCGGCCGCAACGCGGAGTTCGCGCTGGGCGCCATGCTCGCGCTCGACGGCTTCGCGAACGTCTGGGGGATCGCCTGCGACACCGACGGGATCGACGGCTCCGAATCCAACGCCGGCGCGCAGTTCGGCCCGGACAGCCTGAAGCGCGCCCGCGCGGCGGGGCTGGATCCGATGGCCAAGCTTTTGTCCAACGACGCCTGGGGCCTGTTCGACGGGATCGGCGATTTGATCGTCACCGGCCCGACCTTGACCAACGTGAATGATTTCCGCGCTCTGCTCGTCCTTCCCCCTTCGTGAGGCCCCTCATGCGTCGTGACGCCTTCGCCAAGATCCTGGCGACACTTGGCCCAGCCAGCTCTTCGGCCGATCAGATCGCAGCCCTGTTCCGGGCCGGCGCCAACGTGTTCCGATTGAATTTCAGCCATGGGTCGCATGAGGATCACGCCGCCCGCCTCATGCTGATCCGCGAACTGGAGAGCAAGACCGGCCGACCGATTGGCGTGGTGGCGGATCTTCAGGGTCCGAAGCTGCGCGTCGGCCGGATCGAGGGCGGCAAGACGCAGTTGGTCGCCGGCGCCCGGATCCGGCTGGACCTTGACCCCACCCCCAGCGATGGCAAGCGCGTCTGCGTGCCGCATCCTGAGGTTTTCGCCGCCTTGTCGACGGGGCAGGCCTTGCTGATCGACGATGGACGGATCCGCCTGAAGGTGCTGACCGTCGGCCCGGACGGGGCGGACGCTGAAGTGGTGGAGCCAGGCGTGCTGTCCGACCGCAAGGGGCTCAACGTGCCGGACGCGGTGCTGCCGTTGGCGGCGTTGACGCCCAAGGACCGCGCGGATCTCGAGTTCGCCTGCGCCGCCGGCGTCGATTGGGTCGCGCTCTCCTTCGTGCAGCGGCCTGAGGATGTGGTCGAGGCGCGCACGCTCATCGACGGCCGGGCGAAGATCATCGCCAAGATCGAGAAACCGTCGGCCGTCGCCTGCCTGGAGGATCTGATTCGCGAGGCCGACGCCCTGATGGTCGCGCGCGGCGATCTGGGGGTGGAGCTGCCGCCGGAGGACGTGCCCACGCTGCAGCGCCGGATCGTCGCGCTCTGCCGGGTGGCGGGCAAGCCGGTCATCGTGGCGACGCAGATGCTGGAATCCATGGTCAGCGCGCCGACCCCTACGCGCGCTGAGGCGTCCGATGTCGCCACCGCCGTCTATGAAGGCGCGGACGCGGTGATGCTGTCGGCGGAGACGGCGAGCGGCGCCTTCCCGCTGGAGGCGGTGGAGATCATGCAGCGCATCATCCGTCGGGTGGAGCAGGATCCGAACTATAACCACACACTGCACATCGATCCGACCGCGCATGAGAAGACCGAGGCCGACGCCATGGCCGCGGCCGCCGCCCAGACCGCGGACACGATCGACGCCGCCGCGATCGTGACCTACACGACCTCCGGCTACACCACCTTGCGCCTCGCGCGCGAGCGGCCCTCCACGCCGATCATCGGGCTGACCGCGGTGTTGGCGACCGCGCGTCGGTTGGCCCTGGTCTGGGGCGTGCGGCCCGTGCACGCCCGCGACTGCACCGACTTTGACGACATGGTCGGCCATGCCGCGGAGGTCGCCCGCGCCTCGGGTTTGGCGGATCCGGGGGATCGCATCGCAATCCTCGCCGGCGTCCCCTTCGGCACGCCGGCCGCGACGAATACATTGCGAATCGCCCGCGTCGGGGATTAGATGAACGTCGATCTCAGCGGAGCGCGACGCGATGTCATCCCCGAACCTGCCGTCCGGACCCACCTCCGAAGACATGCTGACAGTGGTGGAAAATACCCCGCCACAGCCACAGAT
>JBMLRS010000408.1:0-1944 GCA_049240905.1 Elsteraceae bacterium | reverse complement strand
AGCTCCTCCGGCTTCTCCGCCACCTCGGGGTCGAGGTTGGTCATCAGCATGCGCAAGGGCGCCTCGGTCAGCCAGGATTTGGCGCTGATCTCGGTCCCGCGCGGGGCGCGGACAGTGCGGGTGTTCAGCAGGCGGGGGTTCGGCGTGTCCATGAAATCAGCTCCGGCGGATCGGCGAATTGGGTTGGCGCAAGGCCTCTCCCTGTTATCCTGCCCTACGCCCGAGTTAAACACCGAAATCCAAGCGAGCCGCCATGACCCCGCGCCATCACCTCGTCTCCAGCCCCGACGTCTGCCATTGGGGTTATTTCGACGCCGCGCTGAAACCGGCGCTGACCATCAAGTCCGGCGAGATCGTGACCCTCGACTGCGTCTCCGGCGGGGCGGAGATCCTGCCGACCGAAGGCCCGTTCGAAGTGCTGGCGGATCACCGCGCGGTGCTGGCCGGCCTCTCGCCCAAGATGCCCGGCCACATCCTCACCGGCCCGGTCGCGGTCGAGGGGGCGGAGCCCGGCGACGCGCTGGAGATCGAGATCCTGTCGATCGAATGCCGCCAGAATTGGGGCTGGAGCGCGATCCGCCCGCTGGCCGGCTCCCTGCCGGAGGATTTCCCCATGCGCAAGCTCTGGCGCACCGGGATCGACCGCCAGCGTGGCGTCGCCACCCTGCCTTGGGGCGTGGAGCTGCCTTTGGCCCCCTTCTTCGGCGTGATGGGCAACGCGCCGCCGCCAGTCTACGGCCCGGTCACCTCGATCGTCCCGCGCGAATTCGGCGGCAACATCGATTGCAAGGAGCTGACGGCGGGCTCCACGCTCTATCTGCCGGTCTTCGCGCCGGGCGCCCTGTTCTCCGCCGGGGACGGCCACGGGCTGCAGGGCGACGGCGAGGTCTGCCTCACCGCGCTGGAGACCGCCCTGTCCGGAACCTTCCGCCTCACCGTGCGCAAGGATCTGAAGCTGGACAAGCCGCGCGCCCGCACCGCGACCCACCACATCACCTTCGGCCTGAACGAGGATCTGGACGACGCCGCCAAACAGGCGCTGCGGCAGATGATCCGCCTGATCACGGAACTGTCGGACCTGCCGCCGGAGGACGCCTACATGCTCTGCAGCCTCGCCTGCGACCTGCATGTCACCCAACTGGTCGACGGCAACAAGGGCGTCCACGCCATGCTGCCGTTCACGGCCTTGGGGTAGGTGTTGGTCAAGTTTGACCAATTAGCGGTGGCGGGGGTATAAAGTTAGCCGCGAAACTTCTTCAAGGCCGGGAAATTGGCGACCATCAATCTCTATGAGGCAAAGACGAACCTCTCCCAATTGGTGGAACGCGCCGCGCTCGGAGAGGAAATCATCATCGCCAAGGCGGGGCGGCCTTTGGCGCGGCTCGGCCCTCTGGCGAAGCAGGCGGGGCCGCGGCCGCTCGGTCTCTTCCGTGGGCAAGCCTGTATGCATGACCAATTCGACGATCCTTTGCCGGAGACATTGCTCAAGGCCTTTGGTGGTCACGATAAGTGAGGCTTTTGCTCGATACGCATATTTTCATCTGGGCCTGCGTGGAGCCGGAACGGCTGTCGCCGATCGAGCAAATCGAGATCGCGAGTCCCGACAATCAAGTTCTGGTCAGCGCGGCGACCGCTTGGGAAATTTCCATAAAGGAGGCGCTTGGGCGGCTCGACTTCCCCGTCGACCGGCTCCAGGAATTCCTTGATCGCCTGGGATTTGAGCCGCTTGCGATGTCATTAACGCATGCGACTTTGGCCGGACAGCTGCCTCGCCACCACGAGGATCCTTTTGATCGGATGCTGATCGCGCAGGCGTCGATTGAATCGCTGACGCTTGTCAGCCGCGACAGCCTTTTCGCGCGCTACGGGCTGAAGGGCTTAGGGCGACGCTAAGCCATAAACTTGCGAGATTTGCATTATGCGGATATCGCATGAAAATATGTA
>JBMLRS010000407.1:1291-8836 GCA_049240905.1 Elsteraceae bacterium | reverse complement strand
CGGCACGCTGCTGCAGTTCGGCGGCTTCGCGATCATGCCCTTCGCGCTGCTGGTGCTGACCGACAGCGACGCGCCGGCGGTGATCGGCCATGCGGCGGCGGGGCTTTCCTTCCTGCTCGTGGGCGCCGGCCTGCACACCACCCAGACCGTCGGCTTGGCGCTGGCGACCGATCTCGCCGCCGAGAACAACCGCCCCCGCGTGGTGGCGATGATGTATGTGATGCTGCTGCTCGGCATGGTCGGCAGCGCTTTCGTGTTCGGCGTGCTGCTGGCTGATTTCAGCGCGATGCGCTTGATCCAGGTGGTGCAGGGAGCGTCCGCGGTGACGCTGGTCCTGAACGCGATCGCGCTCTGGAAGCAGGAAGTCCGCAACCCGGCCCAGACGGCGTTCAGCCTGCCGAGGCCGATGTTCGGCGACAGCTGGCGCGAGTTCATCGGCCATGGCCAGGCGCGGCGGCTGCTGATCGCGGTCGCGCTCGGCACGGCCGGCTTCAACATGCAGGACATCCTGCTGGAGCCTTATGGCGGCCAGGTGCTGGGCCTGCCGGTCGGGACGACCACCGCCTTGACCGGCCTGATGGCCATCGGCGCCCTGGTCGGCGTCGCCCTCGCCGCGCGCCGGTTGAACAAGGGATCCGATCCCTGTCGGATCGCCGGCTTCGGCGCCATGGCCGGCATCGTCGCCTTCGCGGCCGTCATCCTGGCGGCGCCCCTGGATATCAGCTTGATCTTCGCAGCCGGCGTGGGGCTGATCGGCTTCGGCGGCGGCCTGTTCGCGGTCGGCACGCTGACCGCCTCGATGAATCTGGTGAGGGATGGGCGCAGCGGGCTCGCGGTGGGCGCTTGGGGCGCGGCGCAAGCGTCGGCGGCCGGCCTCTCGATCGCCGTCAGCGGCTTGATCAGCGACGGGGTCGCCTGGGCGGCCGGCAAGCATCTGCTGGGCGATGCGGTGGTCGGCGCCGCGGCTGGCTACGGCGCGGTCTATCTGATCGAAATCATTCTTTTGTTCGCAACTTTGGTCGCGATTGGCCCCCTCGTGCGCAGAGCGCGCGACAGCCAAGCCGCGTCGTCGTCTCGATTTGGCCTGGCGGAGTTTCCTGGCTAGGTCATTTGTTGGAGGAGGGCTTCCCCGTGGGTACAGGAGCATTGGGCGGATACATGGATGTGGCGCAGATCGCGCTCTATCTGTTTTGGCTATTCTTCGCGGGGTTGATTTACTATCTCCACCGCGAGAACAAGCGCGAAGGCTACCCGCTGGATTCCGACGGTCGGAAGGTGCGCGTGGTCGGCTTCCCCGACGTGCCGGAGCCGAAGAGCTTTCTGCGCACTGACGGCACCTACGCCTACGCGCCGCATCCGGAGACGCTGGACAAGAACATCGCGGCCGTCCCGACCGAGCCCTGGCCCGGCGCCCCGCTGCAGCCGACCGGCAATCCCATGCTCGATGGCGTCGGCCCCGGCTCCTACACGATGCGCGAGGACGTGCCGGACAAAGTCTATGACGGACGCCCTTTGCTGACCCCGATGCGCATCGCGCCGGAATTCCATGTCGAACATGAGGATCCGGATCCGCGCGGCATGCTGGTAGTCGGCGCCGACGGCGCCGTGGGCGGCAAGATCGTGGATCTTTGGGTCGACCGCGCCGAACCCCAGATCCGCTTCATGGAAGCGGAGACCGAGGGCGGCCGCCGGGTGCTGATCCCGATCAACCTCACCCGCATCGAAGGGCCGGATCACGCCCTGAAGGTGACGGTGCGCGCCATTCACGGCCATCACTTCAAGGACATCCCGGGCACCAAGAGCCCCGACGTGGTGACCAAGCTGGAGGAGGAGCGGATCTTCGGCTTCTTCGGCGGCGGCACTCTCTACGCCGACGCGTCGCGTCAGGAGCCCCTGGTATGAGCCACGACGATTTCGACTTCGACGCGGCCCCCGGACTTCCGACGAAGCTGCCGAAGGGCGAGATCCTCCTCTGGCAAGGGGCGCCGGACTGGCGCGCGCTGGCGGTGCGGGTGTTCCACATCCGCAAGCTGGCGCTCTATTTCATGGCGCTCGTCGTCTGGACGGTCGGCCACGCCCTGGCGGAGGGCGCCGACGTCGCTCTCCTGATGGCGTTTTGGCCGGTTCCGGCGGCGCTGGCCGCGATCGGCGCGATGGTCGTTCTCGCCTGGCTCACCGCCCGGAACACGATCTACACCATCACCAGCCGCCGCATCGTCATTCGCTTCGGCGTGGCGCTGCCGATGACGATCAATCTGCCTTTCGCCGTGGTCGGCTCGGCCGCCCTGAAGGAGTTGGGCGGCGGGACCGGCGACATCTCGATCGAGACGATCGGCTCCGACCAGATCGCCTATCTCGTGCTCTGGCCGCATGTCCGGCCCTGGAAGATCGCCAAGGTTCAGCCGACCCTGCGCTGCGTGCCCGAGGCGCCGCGCATCGCGCGGCTTCTGTCGAACGCGCTGGCCGCGGCGATCGGACCCTCGACGGCGAAACCGTCCACCAAGCCCGCGACTGCGGAAGGCGAGCAGCGCCTGCCGACGCCGATGACGGCCTGAGGATCAAAGCCATGCCCGACTATTACAGCCCCAATCCAGTTCCTCGCGCCGCGATCATCGGGGCCGGCGCGGTTCTGCTCGTCACGCTGCTTTGGGTGGGGGCCACGCGCCTGAACGGCGAACCGTCGCGCGACCATCTGGCGGCGGCGGCGGTCGAGCGCGATCTCCGGTTCGAGGACATCGCCGACGGCGGAGTCGCCGTGCGCGACGCGGCGGACGGGCGGATCGTCGCGGAGATCGAGCCGGGCTCCAATCATTTCCTGCGCGCGCTGATGCGCGGCCTGGCGCGCGAACGCGTCCGGCAAGGGATCGGCGACGAGACGCCGTTCCATCTGGCGCGCCGGGTCGACGGCCAGTTGACCTTGGTGGATCCGGTCACGCGCCGCGTGGTCGATCTCGGCGCTTTCGGTCCGTCGAACGCGGCCGTCTTCGCGGCCTTTTTAGATGAGAAGGGGGCTTCGGCCTTCCAGAACGCCTCCGTGCATATCACCCAGGGGAACAAGCCATGAGCGCGACCATCGCCATTCAGTCGACGCAGGATTCGACCGCCAAGGCGCAGCAGAGCACGGTCCTGAGCCCGCAGTTCTACACGACGGACTACGAAGCGATGGACCGCTTCGACGTGACTCTGATGCGCCGCGAGTGGGACGCGTTGATGGAGGAGTTCCGCCGCGACGACAACCAGAACCATTTTCGGCGCAGCAACGAGGACTTCACCGCCGACGTGAAGCAGCTTCCGCCCGCGCTGCGCGAGGAATTCCTGGAGTTCCTGGTCAGCTCCGTGACGTCCGAGTTCTCCGGCTGCCTGCTCTACGCCGACATCAAGAAGCGGGTGAAGAACCCGGACATGCGCGAAGTGATGGGCTACATGAGCCGCGACGAAGCGCGCCACGCCGGCTTCATCAATCAGTCGCTAAAGGATTTCGGCGTCGCGGTCGATCTGGGCTTCCTGCGGCGCGCCAAGAAGATCAAGTACTTCAAGCCGAAATTCATCTTCTACGCGGTCTATCTGTCCGAGAAGATCGGCTACGCGCGCTACATCACGATCTTCCGTCAGTTAGAGCGGCACCCGGAGCATCGCTTCCATCCGATCTTCAAATGGTTCGAACGGTGGTGCAACGACGAGTTTCGCCATGGCGAAGTGTTCGCGATCATGATGCGCGCGGACCCGAAGCTCCTCACCGGGCTGAACAAATACTGGATCCGCTTCTTCCTGCTCGCGGTCTACGCGACGATGTATGTCCGCGACCACACCCGGCCGGAGCTGCATGGCGCGCTGGGCCTGAATCCGACCGATTACGACTATCAGGTCTTCCGCATCACCAACGAGATCTCCAAGCAGGTCTTCCCGGTGCTGCTGGACATCGACAACCCCGCCTTCCGGGAGCGGATGGATCGGTTGCGGCGGATCTCGGTCGCGGCGGAGGAGGCCAAGGCCAAGGGCGGCGTCTTCAGCCTGCTGAAGCGCGTCGGCTGCGGGGTCGCGGCGGCGGCGACGCTGGTCCAACTCTACTTCACGCCGGTCCTCACCAACGAGCTTCCGGCCAATGTCCGGACGGCGCCGGCCTGGTAGGCGCCGCGAGACATGACCCAGTTCATCCTGCCCACGCTGTTCGCGACGTTTCTTTGGTGGTTCAGCACGGGAGCGATCTTCTTTCTGGATGGACTGCCCAAGCGCACTTTCAAATGGAGCCTGCTGGGGGCGGGGGCGGTCACGATCGCCGCCTTCTACTTCCTGCATAAGAGCGCGCAGGACGTCAGCGCCCACGGCGCCTATGTCGCCTTCACCTGCGGCCTGCTGATCTGGGGCTGGCAGGAGATCAGCTTCTATATGGGGTTCCTCACCGGCCCAAGACGCCATGAATGCGAGGAGGGGTGCCGTGGTTGGCGCCACTTCGGCCACGCCCTGCTGGTCAGCCTGCATCACGAGCTGTCGATTCTGGTCTGCGGGGCGATCGTGCTGGCCCTGACCTGGGGCGCGCCCAATCAGTTGGGCCTGTGGACCTACCTCACCCTGTTCTTCATGCATCAGAGCGCGCGGCTGAACGTCTTCCTGGGGGTGCGCAATCTGAACGCGGAGTTCCTGCCGCCGCATCTGACCTATCTGCGCAGCTTCATGAAGCAGGCGCCGATCAATCTGCTGTTCCCGATCTCGGTGACGGCGGGAACCGCGGTGCTCGCCTGGTTCGTCCAGCGCGCGGCCGCCGCCGATCCAAGCTCCTTCGAGGCGACCGCCTTCATCTTTCTGTCGGCCCTGCTGGCGCTCGCAGTCCTGGAGCATTGGGTTCTGATCTTGCCGATCCCGTTCCAGAAACTCTGGAGCTGGAGCCTCAAATCGCGGCGGATCACTCGGCTGTCGCCGACCGAAGGGCTTGTCGCCACGCTTGCTGTCGTTAAGTCATTCTCAATCAAACGAATGTAAAGATAACCAAGGAGCGGCCCGGCCAGGGCGCGCCCAACGATGGAGGTTCACATGAACTACGACGCGTTCTTCCGCAAGCAGCTCGATGGCCTACGTCGTGAGGGGAACTATCGGACGTTCATGGATATGGAGCGAAAGGCCGGGGAGTTTCCGCGCGCCCAGCACCATCGCGACAAGGGCCGGACCGAGGTCACGGTCTGGTGCTCCAACGATTATCTGGGCATGGGCCAGCATCCCGACGTGATCGCGGCCATGCAGGAGACGCTGGCGCGCTGCGGCGCTGGCGCCGGCGGCACGCGCAACATCTCCGGCACCTCGCATCAGCATGTGCTCTTGGAGCGGGAGCTGGCGGACTTGCACGGCAAGGAAGCGGCGCTGCTGTTCACCTCCGGCTATGTCTCCAACTGGGCGACGCTCAGCACCTTGGCCTCCAAGATGCCGGGCTGCGTGGTGCTGTCGGACGCAGGCAATCACGCCTCGATGATCGAAGGCATTCGCCACAGCCAGGCGCCGCGGCGCATCTTCAAGCATAACGACCCCGAGGATCTGGCGCGCAAGCTGGCCGATCTGGATCCGGAGCTGCCGAAGCTGGTGGCCTTCGAATCCGTCTATTCGATGGACGGCGACATCGCCCCGATCGCGGAGCTGTGCGACGTCGCCGATCAGTATGGCGCGATGACCTATCTGGACGAGGTGCATGGCGTCGGCCTTTACGGCCCGCGCGGCGGCGGGGTGGCGGAGCGCGAAGGCCTCAGCCATCGCCTGACCGTGATCGAAGGCACGCTGGCGAAGGCCTTCGGCGTGGTCGGCGGCTATATCGCCGCCTCCGCGCCGCTGTGCGACTTCGTGCGCAGCTTCGCCTCCGGCTTCATCTTCACCAGCGCTTTGCCGCCGCATGTCGCGGCCGGCGCCGCCGCCAGCATCCGGCATCTGAAGAACAGCCAGTCCGAGCGCAAGCGCCATCAGGAGATCGTGGCGCTGGTGCGCCGCAAGCTCGACGAGGCCGGCATCCCGCATATGAGCAACCCCAGCCATATCGTGCCGGTGATGGTGGGCGATCCGATCCTGTGCAAGCGGATCAGCGATATCCTTCTGGAGCGTTTCGGCGTCTATGTGCAGCCGATCAACTATCCGACCGTGCCGAAAGGGACTGAGCGCTTGAGGATCACGCCGTCGCCGCTACACTCGGAAGCGGACGTGGATCATCTGGTGGCGTCGCTGACGGCGGCTTGGTCCGGCCATACGAAACTGGCGAAAGTCGCCTGATTGGGGAGCTCGATGGGGAATCAGTCAATAAAGTCGGGTTCCCCAGGTGGCGTAGGGTCAGGGAGCGTAGGGGCGTCGTCCAAGCCGGTCTTTCCCTTCTCCGCGATCGTGGGGCAGGACGAGATCAAGCTCGCGCTGTTGATCGCCGCGGTGGACCCGTCGGTCGGCGGCGTGTTGGCGCTAGGCGATCGCGGCACGGGCAAATCCACCGCGATCCGGGCGCTGGCAGCCCTGCTGCCGCTGAATGACGCCGTCGTCGGCTGTCGTTACGGCTGCGACCCCAAGGCGGATAAATCCGCCTGCGACGCCGCCTGCACCGCGCGTGACGGCGCGGGGGCGCCGAAATCGGTGAAGATTCCCGTGCCCGTGGTTGATCTGCCATTGGGCGCGACGGAGGACCGCGTGGTTGGCGCGCTGGATCTGGAGCGCGCCCTGTCCGACGGCGTGAAGGCGTTCGAACCGGGCTTGCTGGCCCGCGCTCATCGCGGATTCCTCTATATCGACGAGGTCAATCTGCTGGAGGATCACATCGTCGATCTGCTGCTGGACGTGGCGGCCTCCGGCGAGAATCTGGTCGAGCGCGAGGGGTTGAGCCTCCGCCACCCCGCGCGCTTCGTGCTGGTCGGCACCGGCAATCCTGAGGAGGGCGAACTGCGCCCGCAGCTTTTGGACCGCTTCGGCCTTTCGGTCGAAGTGAAGACCCCGACCGATTTGCCGACCCGGGTGGAGGTGGTGCGGCGGCGCGACGCGTTCGATCGCGATCCCGGCGGATTCCTGGCGACCTGGGCGCCCAAGGACGCCGAGGTGCGCGACCAGATCCTCGCCGGGCGCAAACGACTGGGCAAGGTCAAGACGCCGGATGGCGCGCTGGAGAAGGCGGCGGCGCTCTGCATGGCGCTGGGCACCGATGGCTTGCGCGGGGAACTCACTCTGATGCGCGCCTCGCGCTCCCTCGCGGCGCTGGAGGGCGATCTGACCGTCACGACGGCGCATCTGCGTCGCGTCGCAACGGCGGCCCTGCGCCATCGCCTGCGCCGCAACCCTCTGGATGATTCCGACGCGACGATCCGCGTGGAGCGCGCGGCCCGCGAGCTGTTCGACGCGTGAGCCCGCTGATGCCAGCGGCGGGGTCGGGCTGGGAGGACGCGTTGCTGGCGGCGACTTTGCTGGCGATCGACCCCGCTGGCCTCCAGGGCGCCGTGGTCCGCGCCCGGTTCGGGCCGGTGCGGGACCGCTGGCAGGCTTACTGCCGCGCCGCCTTGCCGTCCGAAGCCCCGATGCGCCGCTTGCCGATCAACACGC
>JBMLRS010000407.1:0-1281 GCA_049240905.1 Elsteraceae bacterium | reverse complement strand
ACGCCGGATGGACGCCTGCTGGGCGGCCTGGATCTGGCCGCGACGCTGCAAGCGGGTCGGCCGATCGCGGAGCGGGGGCTGCTGGCGGAGGTCGACGGCGGCCTGCTGATCCTGACGATGGCCGAACGGATGACCCCCGCCATGGCGGCGCGGCTGACCGCGACGCTGGACAATGGCGAGGTGGCCTTGGAGCGCGACGGGCTCACGGGGCGCATTCCGTCGCGCTTCGGCCTGATCGCATATGACGAGGGCGACGGGCCGGATGAGGCGGCGCCGGCGGCGCTGGTCGAGCGTCTGGCTTTCTTGATCGATCTGGATCCCGTGCGCGATCGGGAGGCGGTGGCGCGCGCAAGCCCTTCGCCGCAGATCGCCGCCGCGCGCGGCCGCTTGCCCGCGATCGGGTGCGCCCCCGATTTGCTCACCGCTTTATGCGGCGCCGCGATGGCGTTGGGCGTCGCGTCGATCCGCGCGCCCATCCTGGCTCTGCGCGCCGCGCGGGCGATCGCGGCGCTGACGGGGCGTGACGAAATCGAGGAGTCGGACGTGACGCTGGCCTGCCGTCTGGTGTTGGCCCCGCGCGCCACGCGCATGCCCGCGCAAGAGGCCGAGCAAGAGTCGGCGCCGCCGGAAACGGAATCGAGCGAGGCCGGCGACGCCAAACCGCCGCCGGAGCAGGAGAACCGGGATCCCGCCGAACCGCAGACCGATCAGGCCCTCGACGATCGCGTGCTTGAGGCGACCAAGGCGGCCATTCCCGCGCGCTTGCTGTCCGAGATGGGCTTGCTGGGCGACGGCGCGCGTCGCAAGGGCTCGGCCGGCAAGGCGGGCGCGGCGCTGAAGTCGAGTCTGCGCGGTCGGCCGATCGGCGCGCGGCCAGGGAACCCCGGCGGCGGCGCGCGGCTGAACGTGATCGAGACCTTGCGCGCGGCGGCTCCTTGGCAAAGCCTGCGACGCGCCGCTTCGGGCAAGCCGACCTCCGCCCGCATCGCTGTGCGGCGTGACGATTTCCGCGTCACGCGTTTCAAGGCGCGGACGGAGACGACGGCGATCTTCCTGGTGGACGCTTCCGGTTCCTCCGCGCTGAACCGCCTGGCTGAAGTCAAAGGGGCCGTGGAGCTGCTGCTCGCGGACTGCTATGTCCGGCGTGACAGCGTCGCGGTGATGGCGTTCCGGGGGCGCGGCGCGGAGCTACTGTTGCCGCCGACGCGATCGCTGGTGCGCGCCAAGCGATCCCTGGCCGCGATGCCGGGCGGCGGCGGCACTCCGCTGGCCAGCGGGATC
>JBMLRS010000406.1:0-2802 GCA_049240905.1 Elsteraceae bacterium | reverse complement strand
ACATGCCCAGAAACAGGATCTCGCGCAATCGTCCGAAACGGTCGGCGAAACGGGAGATGAAGTGGCTCGCGGTCAGCACGCCGACCGCATAGAGCATGATCACCTGGCCGATGTTCTGCTGTTCCAACCGGAGCGAGGAGAGGACCAGCGGCATGGCGAAAATGATCACGCCGGTCAGCACCATCTTGGTCGGGATCCCGACCAGAATCGTCGCCCAGAGAAACCCGCGCTCGCGAAACACGCCAAATCCGGCGCTGCGGGACTCCAGAAGCTCCGTCTCCCGCACCCCGACGACCTTTGGCGGCGGCGTCACCAGCAGCCATGCGTAAAGCGCCGCGCAGGCGATGATGATCGCGCCCAGCCAGAACACCCCGACCGGCGTCAGATGCTCGACCAGCAACCCGCCGATCGCCATGCCCGACAGCATGCCGGCGTTGAAGGAATAGACGATGACGCCCGCGCTCTGGGTGCGCCGATCGATCCCGGCGGTCGACAAGATGAAGGATTGCCCGCCAATGAACAGCAACCCCTGGCCCAAGCCGGCGATCGTGCGGGAGATGAAGACCAGAACAAAGCTGTCCGATAAGGCCAGAACCGCCGCCGAGGCCGCGACCAACGCCCCGCCCGCCAGGATCAAGGTCTTCGGCCCCACCCGCTCGGCCTGCTGACCGGCCGGAACCAGCACCGCGGCGAAGGCCACGAAATAGGCCATGAACACCGCCGCTGAGGCGGAGGGCGGCCATCCGCTCGCCACCGCGCTGGCCTGAACCCATTGCGGCAGAAAGGAAACCGCGAGGTTCTCGACGAAGAAGCCCATGAACAGCACGGGCTTGATCGCCTCGATCGCGCTTTGCTCGTCGTTCTGGCTCAATCGCCTGGATTGTCGAAGTCTTCGCAAGGCGCCGCCGAGCTGATAGAACACGCCCGCCACGAAGGCCGAAGCCACCAGCAGAACCACGAAGGTCTTCGCGCTGCGCGCGATCGCAAGAAGCACGACCGAATAAGGAATGGAGGCGTAGATCAGCGCCTTGGATCCCGCCTGATCGCCGACCGTCTGCGTCACGCCGAACGCCTCGCGATCGGGAACCAAAGCGAGGCCGACGGCCGCCGGATCGGTGTGGAAGACGACAACCCCATCGACCACCAGGGCGAGATTGCCAAGATCCGGGTTCAGGCCGCGATAGCTGGCGAGGGTCTGATCGACGCTGTCGATTTCCTCCAGCGACAAGCCGAAATCATAGATGATGCGCAATCGCTCGGCCAAGGCGGAGGCCAGATTGACCGCGCGAGAGCGCACGCCGTCTGAGTAGAGCGTGGCGAGCCCGAAGATCACCGCCGCCGAGACGCCCAAGAAGGCCGCCATGAAAGCGGCCTTGTCCCACGCCGCGCGACGCTCCGCCGGCAGGGAGCCGAGCAGCGCCCCGACCACGCCGAGCGCGATCGAGAAAGCCAGAACCACCCAAGGCAGCGGCTTGGCCATCTCGGCGATCTTCTGATCGATGTAGCTGTTGGGGACATGCAGGATCACCTGCCCGCCGAAGCCGAAGCGCGAGCGCAGCGGCAGAATGACCTCCGTGAAGACCGGCCCCTTCCGCGCCGTGGCGACGGCGATCGTCGGATCGTGACGGATCTCGTTCGACGCCGCCTGACCAGCCGCGACGTAGCGAAACACGACGGCCCCGACCCGATCCACCACCGTCATCATGTCGATGGCGCTGTCCGCCCGAACCACAGGCGCGGCGAGGCTCTCGAACCCCACGAACTGACGCAGCGGCAAGCCCGCGCTCAAGTACTTCTCAAGCGCGAACTGAAACGGGCGTCCTTGCGCGATTACTTTGTCTAGTTCTATTTGAGGATAGTTCTGGCGCGCCTCGCCAAAGCCGACATAGGCGAGCAGCCCCAGCGACAAAAGTCCCATGATGAAAAGGGAGATGAAGTCAGCGACTTTCTGCCCTACCCCACCGCTCATCTCCCCCGCCGTCGCGCCATCGTTATACTCAGGTAAAACACGTTTCTTTTACTGCAGGACACTGACAGTCTCACCTTCTGAGCGCAATAAACCTTACGCCTTAGAACCGTCGCGCTAGCGGCCTCTTCCCGCGCCGCGTAATGTTGGATCTAGGCTCGACGAGATAATTTGACTTAGTTTGATGGGGAAAGGGTTGCCATGAGCCAACAGATCCGAGAGCGAGCCTTCGACCAGAACGCGCTGGAGATGATGGCGCGGGTGCATCTGCGGTTCGTCGAGCGTCAAGCCGGGGCCAAGAAGCTGAGCTTCATGAAATGCGATTTCCGCGGCCTCTCCTTCGCGCGGGCCAACTTCGCGGAGTTCGAAGCGCCAGGCTGCGTGTTCCTTGATGCGGACCTGGAGGCCGCCTGTTTTCGCGAGGCCAATCTGTTCGCTTCCGACCTGCGCGGCGCCAATCTGAAAAACACTGACTTCACTCGCGCCGATCTACGCGGCGCCTGCCTGCGTTCGGCCGATCTGCAGGACGCGGTGCTGGCGCAGGCCAAGCTCAACGAGGGTCGCATCGTCGAATACAACCGACATTCCGGCGACATCGACACATTGGGCGCGGCGGCGAAATCCAAGACCCTCGGAGTGCAGGGCGTGGACGTGGAGGCCGGCCCAAGCCGGCTGCGAACCACCGTCATGACCGACTCAGTGCTGCTGGGCGCCAAGCTCGCCGACAGCGATCTGGCCTACACCGATCTGACCGGCGCGAATTTGCGCAACGCCGATCTCTCCAACTGCAACCTGACCGGCGCGCGGCTGGTCGGCGCCGACCTCACCGGCGCGCA
>JBMLRS010000405.1:0-1885 GCA_049240905.1 Elsteraceae bacterium | reverse complement strand
AGCTGCTGGACAAGCAGAAGGCCGGCAAGAAGCGCATGCGCCAGTTCGGCAAGGTTGAGATTCCCCAGTCGGCCTTCTTGGCCGCGCTCAAGACCAGCTGATCGAACGCCGGAACGAGATCGGCCTACCTCGACGCCGATCTTGTTCAGAGCTTCATGATGAGCAGCGCGCTTTCGGTGTTTCGCGGCTCAGGCTGAGATGAGGACGCGTCAGCTGAAGATGCTGCGCCGCCGCTCCGGCGTCGGCCGCAGGATCAACAGGAAGAAGCCCACCCCGCAGAGCACCGCGACGGCCGGCTGCAGCAGCAGCCAGACTCCGATTCGGTCCCAAACCGCCTCGGTGACTACGCCGCGCGCGCCCTCCAGGCTGTCGGGAGCCAGCTTGGTCCAGAACTCGCCAAGCGGCGTCAAGCCCGACGGCCCGCCCGCCGACAGACGTAAACCATCAAGCCCCAGCGCCAGCGCGGCTGCGACGAAGCAAAGCAGAGCGAGGCCCAACAGGAGACTGCGAAGAAATGTGCGAATCATCACTTTTATTTTACATAAAAATTTCAGACATAAACAGGGAATCGTCGAGCGCTCGGGCTCCGTGCAACTACGTTAGGGTGGTTGCGGCGGGGGCTCCGAGTCCATAGCTTCCGAAGATGGCTTTTCTCGATCCGATCCGACGCCGCCTCCAGACCATCGTTATTGGCTCCTTCCGCCGTTTCGGCGCGGATCGATGCACAATTCTGGCTGGTTCTTTAGCGTTTACTACGCTGCTTGCAGTTGTGCCGATGGCGACGATCGCCTTTGGGCTGTTCTCCTTCCTCCCGAGCTTTCGCGACCTCCTGGGCTCCGCTCGACGGATGGTGTTCGAGAGCTTCGTGCCCGGCATCGGCGACGTGGTGGACGCGCAGCTCGACGTGTTCATCGCCAACGCCTCGTCCTTGCCGTTGATCGGGCTTGGCGCGCTGTTCATCACCTCGGCGCTGCTGGTCTGGGAAATCGAGACGTCGTTCAACGCGATCTGGAAACCGGATCAACCGAACAGTTGGCGCGTTCGCTTGCTGGTGATCTGGGCGACGATCACCGGCATGCCCGTGATCGCGGCTCTTACCGCCTGGACCATCGCCTTCATGATGGAGGCTGGCGGGGCGGTTCTGGGCTGGGCCGGCGGCTATGGCGGCCGGATCCTCTCCCTCGCCTTGAGCTGGGCCGTATTTTTCGTGGCCTACACCGTGCTGCCCGCCCGAAGCGTGCCGCGCGGCCCGGCCGCCGTCGGCGCGCTGGTGGCGGCGGTTCTGTTCGCGGTGGCGAAGAGCCTGTTCGTCACCTACGTCGCCATCTCGCCGCTGCAGAGCCTGATCTACGGCGTGCTGGCGGCGCTGCCGTTATTCCAGATCTGGATATACATCCTGTGGGCCATCGTCCTGTTCGGCGCCTGCGTGGCCGCGGAAATCGAAAGCGCGTCGGATGCATCCGCGAGAAATCCTGCGCCGGATGGAACTGCGCCCTTGCGGTGAGTCTAGTTTTCGCTAAGGTGCGCGCCGCGGGATGGGTGGCCGAGTGGTTGAAGGCGCACGCCTGGAAAGTGTGTAAGGGTTAATAGCCCTTCGCGGGTTCGAATCCCGCCCCATCCGCCACCTTCGAAAAATCCATCATATTTTTCAATGGTTTATGCCAAAACTGGCTAACCTTTTTCGATTAGGTTTGCCACTTTCGTTCACGTTTTTGTCGGGTCTCCAGCTTCCGCATTGCGCTATCGGCCATGGTTTCGCGATTGGCCTCGGCGGAATATCGGGCGGTCTCCTTCAGCGTGGTGTGACCGATCACAGCGGCCATTTCCGAGGGGGTGGCCCCGGCTTCAGCGAGGCGTCGGGACGCCGCCTTTCGCAGCCCATGGG
>JBMLRS010000404.1:0-4974 GCA_049240905.1 Elsteraceae bacterium | reverse complement strand
CGGCCGGACGGCGCTGCGGTCGACTCCGAAGGCCATTACTGGGTAGCGGCCGTCGGCGGCGGGCAAGTCCTGCGCTACTGCCCGAACGGCGTGCTCGATCGCGCAGTCGCCGTGCCAACGCGTTGGCCGACCATGCCGGCCTTTGGCGGGCGTGACTTGCGAACGGTTTTCGTCACCAGCCTCAAGACTGGCCGCACCCCGGAAGAGCTGGCGGCGTCGCCGGATTCCGGGGGGTTGTTCGCCTTTGAGGCGGACGCTCCGGGCCTTATCGAACCGCGTTTCGCCGGTTAGCGCAGCAGGCCAGCCAGGCAGTCTTGCGCCAGTCCGAAGGCCGTGCTCGCGCCGGTGCCGCTGGTGACGACGACGACCCGCACGTCGGGCCCAGCCTCCTCGATCATCGCCGGGACGTCGGCGGAGGCGTAGATCCCGATCCAGCGCTCCACCACCCTGGAGCGGTCAAGCTTGAGCGTGTCGCGGGCGATCTCGAGGATTTGATCGTCGACATGATCAGGCGCGAAATCATCGACCGTCGCGCCATAGTGGTGGGAGTCCCCGACCACAAGAGATCCGTCCGCGCTTTGCACCACGATCAGATGGATTCCATTGTCGAACGCGGCCGGCTGCTCGGCGACGAGCTTCCGGCGCAAGGCCGGCAGGCTGGGACAGCCCGCATAGCCAAGATAGCGCGTGAGGCCGAGGTCGTTCATCACGGCCGCCTGCAAACGCCAGCCTGGATCGGAGACGCGCAGCATATGCAGCTTGCACTCCGTCGGCTTGTGGCGGGCGATCACGTCCGGGAACAGGGTGACGAAGTCATGGCCAGGGCAGACCACGGCCTGCTTCGCCGTAAAGCGGCAAAGGGAGGTTTCGATCACCGGTGGGGCCACTTTCAACACCGTGGTCGGGCGGATGACGGTCACGCCCATCGTCTCCACCAGCCAGGCCGCCACTTGATGCACCGCTTCGCGCGACTCCACCCGCAGCTCATGAGGTGAATACAGAGCGCCGGTCAGGCGCTCCGACCGAGCGCCGGGGCAGAACTCGGCGGCCTCCTTCGGATCCATCACGCGGCAGCCTTCGCCCATCGGGCCCGCTGCAAACTCTTCGATCACAGTCCGCGCTTCGGACGAATGGGTCAGCAAGGTCAGACCGCGATGATGCACCGGGATGCCCGCCGCCGCCGTGATCTTGGCCCAGACTTCGCGGCTGGCCCGCGCGCGCCGCCAGGTGTCGCCCTCCGGCTGGCCGGTGATGGTCACAAAGCCGAAATTGCGCACCGACGCCCCGTTCGATCGCGTGTCGCGGTCGAACAGCACCACCTTCAAACCCCGGCTCGCCGCTTCATAGGCGTGCGCCAGCCCAACGATCCCGCCGCCGACGATGGCGAGATCATAAGTCACGCTCGGCGCGCTCACGGCCGTTCGCCCTTGGCGAGGCGGGCGTCGATCGCGTCGATCACTGGAATCAGGTCCGCGACCCCATCGATCACGTAATGAGCGCCGGCGTCGCGCAGTTGGGCTTCGGCCTTTAAGCGCCGCGCGGCTTGTTCAGCGGAGGGCAGGGCGGCCCATTCCTCTTCGCTCAAGCCCATCGCGTTGCCGGTGACCGATAGTCCGACGGTCCAGCAGCCAGCGGCGATTCCTTCCGCGATTCCAGGTTCGGTGTCGTCGATCTTCACCACGCTCTTTGGCGGATAGACGCCGAGATCGGCGAAGCAGCGATACATCATCAAAGGGCTGGGACGCCCCTCGGCCAAGTCGCCCGCGCAGACCAGATTGTCCGGCGTCAGCCCTTGTTCGGCCGCGCGCGGCAGAACCTCGGCCATGATTGATCGGGTGTAGCCAGTGGTCGATCCGATCTTCATCCCGCGGGCTCGCAGCGCCGTGATCGTCTCCAGCACGCCTGGGATCAGCCCCGCATAGTGTCCGGCGACCGCCACGTTCATCGGCACGAAGACGTCATAGATCCGGTCTATCGCGGCGTCGTCGGCCGGCGAACCTTGCGCCTTCGTCCAATCGGTCGCGACGCTGGGAATGGCCATCAGCGTCTTGATATGGTCCCGCTTGGCCATGCCCATCGGCCCGCGCGCCTGCGCGATCGTCAAGGACACGCCGAACTTGGCGAAGGCCTCCACGAAAACGCCCATCGGAGCGCGGCTGCCGAAGTCAACCATCGTGCCGGCCCAGTCAAAAACCGCTGCGGTTAGCTTGGCCATTACTTCGTCCCTCCGATAGGATCGCCCCAGTCGAGCATCGAACTGGAACGCGGTATGGATTTGAGCATCTTGTCGGCCTATGCGGATCGTGTGTTGCGGGAGGCTCCCCTTCCGGGGCTGCCGAACCCTTATCATGGCAAGGTTCGTGACAATTACGACCTTCCGGACGGTCGGCGATTGATCGTCGCCACCGATCGGTTGAGCGCCTTCGACATCATCCTGACCGCGATTCCGTTGAAAGGCCAAGTGCTCACCCAACTCGCGCGCCACTGGTTCGACGCGACGGCGGACATCTGCCCGAACCATGTCATCAGCTACCCCGACCCAAACGTGCTGCTGTGCAAGCGCCTGACGATCTTCCCGATCGAGATCGTGGTGCGGTCCTATCTGGCGGGGACGACCGGCACGTCGATTTGGCCGATGTATCGCGATGGCCAGCGCGTGATCTACGGGCATCATTTCCCGGACGGCATGACCGAGAACCAGAAACTGCCGACCCCGATCATCACCCCCACCACCAAGGCTTTGGATGGCGCGCACGACGCGCCGCTGACGATCGATGAGGTGACCGCGCGCGGTCTGTTGACCCACGCGCAATGGGAAAAGGCGCAGGAGATCGCGCTGGCCCTGTTCGATCGCGGCGTGACGATGGCGGCGGAGCGCGGACTTATTCTCGTCGACACAAAATACGAGTTCGGCTTCGACGAGGCCGGGAACATCATCGTCGCGGATGAGATTCACACGCCGGACAGCAGCCGTTACTGGATGGCCGACAGCTACGCCGATCGGGTGGCGACGGGGCGGAAGCCAGAGAGTTTCGACAAGGACTTCGTGCGCAGCTGGGTGGTCGCGCGCTGCGATCCGTACAAGGAAGCCGTGCCGGAGATTCCGCCGGACGTGGTGCTCGCCGCCGCGCAGCGTTATGTCGAGACCTACGAAATCCTGACGGGCAAGAGTTTCGAGGCGCCGTCGTTGGATCAACCGATCCTGGAGCGCATCAGGGCCAATCTGGCCGTCTTCGGCGCGACCTGAGGCTCAGAGAGGCCTCAGCTCCAGCGCACTTCTATGTTGAAGCGCGGGTGGATGGCGACGTCGAGCCCATGCGAGCGATGAATGGTGGTGCCGCAGAACATGACGCAATCCCCCGGGTCGGCGTCGTCCACCGTGCGCAGCAGATCGCCGTACTTTCGCATAACGAAATCGGCGTCGATCTCGACGCCGTTGAATTCGCCCTCGAACAGTCTGGTCTGCTCCGCCACGTTGATCATCTTGGCGACGAACTGGATCGACGGGTAGTCCCCGCCGGCTGGCGTGAGCGGGATCCAGGTGTTGTAAAGCAGGCGCTGGAACGCCGTGGAGTCCTGATGAAACGGCGTCACGTTCCGCACGCCCTCCAGGCTGACCCGGCGCATGGCGGAGACGTTTGGATCGATCTGCAGGTCGGGTAGCGAGAGGAGTCTGAGCACGGCTTTCGGATCAAACAGAAAGACCTGGCCGACCGCTTGCCGCGCCTCCTCCGACAGCATGATCGGGAAGTCGAAGCCTTGCTGATGCAGCGTCTCCATATGCGCGCGCAACTCAGCCACGACCGCGAGGGAGCAGGCCCGCTTCACATGGCAGAATCCGTGAACCTGGATCGCCCTTGCAATCGCTTCCGTCTCGACGCCGCTCCACAGCACGCGATAGGGCGGGGCTGCGGCTCCCTCGGGCAACGGCGCGCCGACCGGCGTGGCGGCGGCGATCGCGGCGGATTGGCGCTCGATGTAGGCGATCGCGCCGGGATGATTCTCGCCACGCGCGAGATGCAGGATGTTGGCGCGCGCGGCGGCCAGATCCGGATCCAGTTCCAGCGCGGCCTTGAACAGGGCGAAGGCTTCGTCGATCCGCTTCTCCACCACCAGCAGCGAGCCAATGTTGAAGCGGGTCCGCTTCGACATCGCCTCCAGGCCGAAACGCGCCCGGAACTGTTCGAATGTCGACAGCGCGAGCGCGGGATGATTTTCATCCACGCAGAAGGCGATGCAGGTCTCGAAATCGATCGGTTCGCCTGCGCCGCTGGCGATCAGGTTCATCAGCAGATTCGCCCCCGACGCGCGATCGCTTTCGTTATGGATCCGTAAGGCGAGCGATCGGAGCTTCGCGGCGGGATCCTGCTGAGTCCCGCTGTAGGCCAGGATGAAGTTCAGAGCCCCTGGACCGTCCTGGCGCGCGTGCAGCGTCGCGTAGACATCGTAGGCCAACTCGTCCAAGGGCAGTCCCGTGCGGTCCGCGACCGCGCCCAAACCATGCCCTAGCCCCGCCAAATCTCCGGCCTGGAACAGGTCCGCTAGGTCGGCGATGGAGGTCATGAGGCCCGTTCCCTGGTCACAGCGTCGCAAACCGTCATGCTAATAAGAACAATGATACAGGGAAAGGGAGGGGCCTAGAACTTGATCGCCATCACCCCAGCCTCAAGCGCCTGCTGGGCCTTTGTGCGGTCGGATTCCAGCATGGCCCGGGTCTTGGAGAGCAGACCTAACTCGTCCTCCTGCAGAGATATGGCGGTCAGGCTGCGTTTGGCGAGATCGCTGTCGCGCGGCGCGCTGGCCAGATTGGCGCGCTGGCGCTCCTGATCGCTCTTGATGGCCGCCACCCGCGTTTCCGCCTCCACCAGGCGCTGGCTCTGCCGTTGCAGCGTGGCCTCGGCCTGCTTGCGCTGGCTGTCCAGCTGGGAGATCGCCTGGTCCAGTCGCTCCATGAAGCTGCGGTAGCACTGCACG
>JBMLRS010000403.1:0-1615 GCA_049240905.1 Elsteraceae bacterium | reverse complement strand
CCAGGGTGCGCGCGATGCAGACGCGCTGGCGCATCCCGCCGGACAGCTGCGCCGGATAGGACCCGGCGAAATCCCGCAAGCCCATGAAGCCGATGGCGTAGTCGCAGCGCCGCCGGATCTCCGCGGCGTCCACGCCCGCGCGGCGCAGGCCGAAGGCGATGTTGTCGGCCACGGTCAACCAGGGGAAGGACGCGTCCTCCTGGAACACCACGCCGACCCCGTCCGGCGCGCCGTCGATCGGCTTGCCCTCGAACTGGGCGCTTCCCGCGCTGGGCTTGGTCAAGCCGGCTGCGATCTCCAGCAGCGTCGATTTCCCGCAGCCCGACGGGCCTACGACGGAGAAGAACTCCCCCTTCGGCAAAGCCAGATCCAGCGGGCCGAGGGCGTGCACCGCGCGCTGGCCGCGAAGCGGATCGAAGGTCTTGGAGACGGCGGAAAGGGAGAGATGGGGCGGCGCGCTAGAGACGGTCATGATCGAACGCTAGCATTCCCTTCGACGATCTTCCTAGGGGAGTGATGGGCGTCTCTTGCCTTTCCGCGCCAAACGTTGAACCATCCGCCCGCGTGTTTTTTAAACTTGGAGTAACGCCATGGTCATTAGAACCCTCTCCAAGAAGGCGATGCTGCTCGCGACCGTCGCGTCGCTCGCCTTGGTCGGCTGCACCACCCAGAACGAGCGGATCGGCGCGGACGACGGGTCCGATCGCTGCCGCCCGCAGCGCGTGGCGCTGGACTCCACCGGCAATTATTTCGCTGAGGACATCGTCAAGGGCGCGGCCATCGGCGCGGTCGGCGGGGCGCTGATCGGCGCGTTGACCGGTGGCTCGAACGCCGGGCGCAACGCGTTGATCGGCGGGCTCGCCGGGGCTGCGGCCGGCGCGGCCGGCGGCTATTGGGCCTCGCTCCAGCAGCAGAACAAGGATCAGGCGAGCCTGCTGACCAGCATCTCCAACGACCTCAGCCGGGAAAACGACCAGATCGACAAGACCCAACTGGCCTTCGCCCAGCTCAATGACTGCCGGCGCGACGAAGCCAACCGCGTGCGCGCCGATCTCGCCGCCGGACGCCTCACTCGTCCGCAGGCGGAGCAGGCGATGGCCGGCGTGAAGGCCCGCGCCGCCGAAGATCTGCGCATCGCGCGCCAGATCAACGCCAAGCTGGAGGAGCGCGGCGCGAACTTCCAGTTCGCCAACGAGCCGGTCAATCCGCCCGCGCCGGCCCCGGTCGCCGTAGCCCCCGCGCCCGCGCCCAGCCGCGCGCCGACCGCCCAGGCCGCGCCCCGGCCCGCGCCTCAGCAGGCCGCCCCGCAGCCCCCGCGCGATCCGCAGAAGGCCCAGGTCGCCCAGGCCACCTCGACCAATCTGGCCAAGCGCGAGCAGTTCGCGCAATCCGTGCAGACGGCGCAAGCGAATCAGAGCGCCTTCGAACTCACCTGATGAAGACGCTTCGGCATTGGGCCCTGGGGCTGGCGCTGACCCTGTCGGCGTCAGTCGTCTTCGCCCAAAACCAAGCCCCGGCTCCAGCGCCGTCCGAACCGCCGACCGCGCCGTTCCTGCGCGTCGATCCCGGCTTCCACACCCAGGTGGTCAACCGGATCGCGCTGGACCGCGAGGCG
>JBMLRS010000402.1:0-2923 GCA_049240905.1 Elsteraceae bacterium | reverse complement strand
CCTCTTTCGTCGAGGCATGGACGCGCACGACCTTGCCGTCGTCCGAGGCGCCGCGCCATTCGACCATCGCGCCGTACAGTTCTTTCCAGGCGTCCTGGAACAGCGGCTGCTTCGAGAATCCGTTCTTTGCGTCCAGCGCTATGATCTTCGCCGTCGGATTCTTGCGTTTCAGATAGTCCGCCACCATCGAAATGCGCTCATATGGCCCAGGGGGACATCTGAACGGATTGTCCGGGATGGTCATGACGAAGACGCCGCCCTGCGGCATCGCGTGCAGTTGCTGCGCCAGCAAGGTGACGGGCTGCAGATAAGGCGCCCAGGCATGCGGCATGGTCGCGCTCGCCGCCTCGTCATAACCGTCGATCGCGTTCCAGCGCAGATCAATGCCCGGCGACATGATCAGCCGGTCATAGGGGATCTGCGCGCCGCCGGCCAAGCGCACGACGCGGGCGTCCGCGTCGACGGCCTCAGCCGTGGCGTGAACCACCTTCACGCCCCTCGCCGCCAACCCCTCATAGCCGAAGGTGACGGACTCGATGTCGCGGCGTCCGGCCAGAACCAGATTGCCATAGGGGCAGGTGGTGAAGCGCTGCGAGCGCTCGATCAGCGTGACCTCGAGCGTCGGGAAAACGTCGCGCGCGAAACGCGCGGCCGAGGCGCCGCCGAAGCCGCCGCCAAGGATCACCAGCCGGCCGGCCGCCTGCGCGCGGGCGGCCCAGGGCGCGCTGATCGCGGAAGCGACGGGAAGGGCTACCGCCGCGCCGAGCAGGCTTCTGCGGTTCAGGACCATGGGGTCGTTTTTGTGTGTCATGTTCGGCCCCTATTTGGCGAAGTAAGCGGCGAGGATCGCCAGATCGGCGTCGGAATAGCCGCGCGCGATGCGCGTCATGATCGTGGCTTCGCGGGCATTGCTACGAAATTCCTGCATGGCGGTCAGGAATTCGGCCTTGGTGAGCGTTTTCGCGATGATCGGAATTCCGCCCGCGCCGACGCCGCTGTGGCAGGAGAGACAGGATCCGGCCAGAAGCGCCGCGGAAGGATCAGGCCGCGCCGCCGGAGTCTGCGCCGCGGCCGGCGCAACCGCCAGCAAGCCCCAGAACAGCCCCAGGCTCAGCGCCGAACGCGCGCCCCACCGCATCAACGGCCCCGCTGAGTCACTTGAAAAAACCGGCATGACGTCCCTTCCTCCAGCGCTTTTCTTTGCTGAGCCCGCTTGACCCTGTCGACGGCGGTCAAGACCACTCAAAGTTAAAGTTTTTAATACTTTAGCGGCGCCCTGGGATCAATAGAGGCGCCCTGCGCGCCTTGAGCGCACCCGGCCGGTCACCCTCTTTCGGTGTAGGCGCGGCTCTTCCAGACCACGCCGCGCCCGCGATGGTGATCGATCGCGGCGCCGAGCGTCGCGGCCATGTAAAAGAGAGCGACCAGGGGCAGGCTCAGCGCCCAGAGCGGCGACAGACCGAAGCGGCGCAGGCTGGGCAGGAAGGTCATCGCCATCAGACCCCAGGCCGCAAGGCCGAACCAGGATCCCATGAGGCCGGTCACGGGCGGGACCAGGAAGATCAGGCCAAGGCCGAGCAGGGATCCGATCAGCAGCAGCGGCGAATAGCGCAGTTGCACGTAGGCCGAGCGGGCGATCATGCGCCAGACCTCGGCGAAGCCTGGATAGGGCCGTATCGAGCGCGCCAACGCCGAGTGACCGAGCCAGACCCGTCCGCCCGGCTTCACCGCGCGCGACAAGGTCACGTCGTCGATCAGCGCGCCGCGAATGGCCGCGATTCCGCCGATCCGGTCCAGGGCCCGGCGCCGGATCAGCACGGTTCCCCCGGCCGCCGCGGCCGTCTTGTCGCGCGGGTCGTTCACCCGATCGAACGGGTAGAGCAGCGCGAAGAAATAGACGAAGGCCGGAATCAGCGCGCGCTCAGCCAAGGTCTCGCAATTCAGCTTGACCATCTCGCTGACCATGTCGGCGTCGAGTTCCTGCGCTTGCGCGACGAGGGTCGAGAGATGGGCCGGGTCATGCTCGATATCCGCGTCGGTCAGCAGCACGAACGCCTCATCGGTCTGCGCGACGCCCTGATGGACCGCCCACAGTTTGCCCGCCCACCCCTCCGGCCGCGGCGCGCCCTGAAGCACGGTCAGCCGCTCCGCGCCGGGCAACGCCCGCGCGATCTCGGCCGTGCCGTCGCCGCTGCAGTCATCGACCAGGATGACCCGGAACGGTCCGGCGTAATCCTGCTTCAACAGGCTGCCGACGCTGCGCGCGATCACGTCGGCCTCGTCGCGCGCGGGCGTGACGATGGCGACCGGCGGCGGTTCGCGCGGAGCCCGCGCGCTCAGCACCGGCCCGTACCGCCAGAAGCGGCCGTGCAGCAGCGCGAGATAGATCCAAGCCACCAAGGCGATCGCCGCGACGACGGTCACGCGCCGATCGCTCCGGTCTGCTTCTGCTTCACGCCCGCCCTCATCGCCGCGTCAAGGAAGGCTCTGACTACCCCGAACCGCGCGGCGGCTCAACCGGCCGCGTCGACCGCAGGGGCTGGGCTCAACCGACCGACAAGTGATCGTCCAGGTAACGCGCCCGCCTGCGCTCGCCGGCCCAGTGGATGTCCGGGATCAAAACGTTGGAGAAACAGCGGATACGGTCGGCGTAGGGCCGAAGATCGGTCAGGGTGGCCTCAATCTCCTGCTCGACGTCCGTGGTCGGGGCGTAGCCGAGATCGATCAGCTTCTGGTGATCGGGGTTGTAATGATGGTCGGACGCCTCGAAGCGAGGATTCTCGACCTGCCGAATGTCGACGGGAAGCCCGATCCGCGCGCCGGCGGACTGCACGAGCCGCGCGAGCTCTCCGACGCTGTGATGCTCCTGAAACTGATTGAAAACGCGATAGGCGTAGGGTTCAGGCGGACGCTCGATCGCGAG
>JBMLRS010000401.1:0-10453 GCA_049240905.1 Elsteraceae bacterium | reverse complement strand
TTTTCGCCTTGGGCATGTTGATTCCCACCCTCGCCGTTTTGGTCCGCCGCCTGCACGACACCAACCGCAGCGGCTGGTGGTTTCTCTTGGCATTTCTCCCGGTGATCGGCCAGATCTGGCTTTTCGTGCTGCTGGTGCTCGACAGCCATCCCGGCGACAACCGCTTCGGCCCCAATCCCAAGGGCCTCTGACGCGGGCCTTCCTCAGCAGCCGAGCTTGTCCGCAAGCTCGGTCATGCTGGTCGCGTTCACGTCCCACTCGCCTTCCGGGCCGAAATCATGGGTCTGGCGCGGGCCATATTCGGTGGGCCGGGCGATGAAGCCGGTGCGCAGGCCGTGGCTTTTGGCCGCCTTCAGGTCGTAGTTATGGGCGGCGACCATCATCACTTCCGACGGCGGCAGACGCAGCAGGCCGCAGGCCCCCAGATAGGTCTTGGGATCGGGCTTGTAGGCCTGGAACAGCTCGGCCGAGAACAGCATGTCCCACGGCAATCCTGCGAATTTCGCCATGTTCATGAGCTGGGCGACGCTGCCGTTGGACAGGGTCGCGATCGCGAAGCGCTTCTTCAGTCGGGTTAGGCCGGCGACGCTGTCCGGCCAGCCATGCAGGCGATCCCAGACCCGGTTGATATGGTCGATGTCGGCCTCTGAGAAGCCTTTAACCCCGCGCTTCTCCAGCAGCGCGACCAGACTGTCGCGATAGAGGCCCTCCAGATTGGTCCAGCCGATCGCGCCCTTGCGCACCCGGTCCATCGCGGCCTGATAGTCGCCGCGCCAATCATCCACCAACTCGACCCAGTCAAGCTCCACGCCGCGCGTCGCGCCGAAGGCGGTCAGATCCGCGATCAGGCTGGAGCGCCAATCCACCACCGTGCCGAACACATCGAAAATCAGGGCTTTCACGGCGGTCGTCATCAGGGGCTCCTCCAGGGTTTTCGCTATTTAACCAGCTTTTCCGGCCAGCGGCAGAGATCATTGATCAGGCAGGCGCCGCAATCCGGGCTGCGCGCCTTGCAGACATAGCGGCCATGCAGGATCAGCCAGTGATGGGCGCCTTGCCGGAACTCCCTGGGCACGGCGGTCATCAGGCCCGCCTCCACGGCGTCCGGGGTCTTGCCCGGCGCGAGGCCGGTGCGGTTGGAGACGCGGAAGATATGCGTGTCGACCGCGATGGTCGGCTGCCCGAACGCGGTGTTCAGCACCACATTGGCGGTCTTGCGGCCGACGCCGGGCAGGGCGGTCAGGGCGTCGCGATCGGCCGGGACTTCCCCGCCGTGACGTTCGATCAGCAATCGCGCCAGCTCATGCACGTTCTTGGCCTTGGTGTTGAACAGCCCCAGCGTCTTGATATGCCGTCGAATCGCCGGCTCCCCCAGCGCGACCATGGCTTCCGGAGTCGGCGCGTCGGCGAACAGGCCCTTCGTCGCCTTGTTCACGCCCACGTCGGTCGATTGCGCGGACAGCACGACCGCGACCAGCAAGGTGAAGGGATCCGAGTACTCCAGCTCCGTCGTCGGCTCCGGCAGCGCCTCGGCGAGCCGGCGCATCATCTCGCTCGCCGCGGCCTTGGTCAGCTTCTTCGCCGCCGGCTTCTTCTTGGTCTTGCTCTCGCTCACTCTTGCCTCCGCCGCGTTCGCCTCTAGAATTTTGCTATGATCCAGACCGCGCCCTCCGACAACCCGCAGCTTCTGCTCGACGCTGTGTTGCTGCCCAACCGAAGCCTGAGCCACGTCGGCATGGCGCTGGTGCTGGGCGGCGTGGCGGTGGTCAGCTTCGGCGCCGGAGTCGCCTTTCTCCTGGCCGGCGCCTGGCCGGTTCTGGGATTTCTGGGGGTGGACGCCGGCCTTCTGGCGCTGGCCTTCCACATCCATCAGAAGCGCCAGCGCGCTTATGAGCGCGTGCAGCTCACCCAGGAGACGCTGGTCTATGAACAGGTCACCTGGCACGGCCTGCGCCGCTGCTGGACCTTCCCCAGCTACTGGGTCCGGCTGAAAGTGATCCACGACCACCGCCCCAGCCCCACCGTCACCCTCAGCTCCCACGGCCTCACCGCCATGGTCGGCCGCAACCTCTCCGAAGAGGACAGGCTGGATCTGGCGGATCGCCTGCGCGCCGCCTTGGCCCAGGTGCGCGCGCCTTAAAGATCAAATCTCCGCGTAGATCTCGATCACGCTGTCCTCGGGATCACGGAAGAAGAGCGTGCGATGCCGCCATTCCGGCAGATCCGTTGGGCCTCGCAGGATCAGGACGCCTTTGGCGACCAATTGAGCATGGCGCTCATCCACCGCTGGCGGCGGAACCCGGAAGGCAAGCTGAACGGCGGCGGATCCGGCCGGAATCGGGCCATCGTCGCAAACGCTCCACACGCCGCGCGAGCGCAGGGTCAGCAGAGAGGCGCCAACCCGAAAACTGACCCACTTCTCACGATCGATTTCGATCGGAAAGCCCATGACACCGCGATAAAAGGCGCGCGTCTTCGTAATATCGCGACACAGCAAGACGGTGTAATCAGGATTAACGATGCCGCCAAGCGTGATGATGAAGCTCTCTCAGAGAAAATATCTTGATATAACAATACCCTCATCCTGCGCTTTTCGAAGGATGATTGATTATCTTCTTACACGTCGCGCGCTCACCCTTCGACAGGCTCAGGGTGAGGGGTATTTTAATTGCAATAAACCTTAACCCTCGGGCGGCGGGAGATCCAGGGAGTCAATTTCCCAAAGCGGTTTGAACCAACGAGACCAGGTCGCGGCGACCAGGATCGTGCCGATTCCGCCAATCACCGCGGAGGGGACGGGTCCGAACCAGCCCGCCAGCACGCCGGATTCGAACTCGCCGAGCTGGTTCGACGCTCCGATGAAGATGGAGTTCACGGAACTCACCCGTCCGCGCATGGAGTCGGGGGTGGAGAGTTGGACCAAAGTGGAGCGGATCACCACGCTGACCATGTCGCCCACGCCCATCGCCACCAAGGCGGCGAAGCTGAGGAAGACGTTCTCCGAAAAGCCGAAGACGATGGTGGCCGCTCCGAAGAAGGCGACGGAATAGAACAGCTTGCGGCCCACCCGCCGCTCCAGCGGGCGGCGGGCCAGCAACAGGGCCATGCCGAGCGCGCCGATCGCCGGGGCGCAGCGCAGGACGCCAAGCCCCACCGGGCCGACCTCCAGAATGTCGCGCGCGAAGATCGGCAGCAGCGCGGTGGCCCCGCCCAGGAACACGGCCACCATGTCCAGCGAGATCGCGCCCAGCAGGATCGGCCGGCTGTTGATGAAGCGCAGCCCGGCCAGCATGCTGTCCCAGGTGACCGGCTGGCCCTTGCCCTCCGCCGCCTGCCGGCCGCGCTTGATCCCTGAGACGCAGATCCAGTTGAAGCCGAGCAGCGCCACGCAGGTCAGGAAGGGCGCCGCCGGATGCAGGGCGTAGAGCAGGCCGCCAATCGCGGGTCCGGCGATCATCGCGGCTTGCGAACCGCTGGCGTTCAGCGCCACGGCGCGGCGAAACTCTTCCCGCTCCACCAGCCCCGGCAGCAGGGCGGCGGCGGCCGGCATCTCGAAGGCGCGGGCGGCGCCCAGCAGGGTCACGGCCAGAAAGATCGGCCAGGCTGACGTCTCCCCAGTGAGGATCAGGGAGGCGATCAGCGCGGGGCAGATCACGTTGACCAGGATGCAGGCCATCAGGATGCCGCGGCGCGGCATCCGATCGACCAGCTGGCCGGCTGGCAAGGCCAGCAGCAGGGCGGGCATGAACTGCACCAGGCCGATGAAGCCCAGCGCGAACGGGTCCCCGGTCAGGTCATAAACATGCCAACCGACGGCGACGGACTGGATCTGCATGATCAGCGACGCCGCCGTGCGCATCATCCAGAAACGGCGATAGTCCGGTTGCTGGAAAAGCGGGTCCCCGATCACCGGCCGTCAATCATCCGAGGCCCTACCTTAGCCAAGACCCAGAACATCCGCCATTCGATAGGACCCGGCGGGTTTGCCGGCCAGCCAGCGGGCGGCCCGCAACGCGCCGACCGCGAAGACGCGCCGGTCGTTGGCCTTGTGGGTCAGCTCGATCCGCTCCGACGCGCCGGCGTAGATCACCGTATGCTCCCCCGCCACGTCGCCGCCGCGCAAGGAGGCGAAGCCGATCGCGCCTTGCTTGCGCGCGCCGGTATGGCCGTCGCGACCGCGATCCGCCACGGCGTCGAGATCGACCTTGCGCCCCTCCGCCGCCGCCTGACCCAAGGCCCAGGCCGTGCCGCTGGGCGCGTCGATCTTGTGGCGGTGGTGCATCTCGACGATCTCGATGTCCCAGTCCTCGCCCAGGCTCGCCGCCGCCTGACGCACCAGCGACTGCATCAGCACGACGCCGAGGCTGGTGTTGGCCGCGACCAGCACCGGGGCCGACCTCGCGGCCTGGGCCAGGGCTTCCCGCTCGGCCGGACCCAGGCCAGTGGTGCCGACCAGCAGCGCGGTCCCGGTTTCGCCGGCCAGCTTCGCGTGGGCCGCCGTGGCGGTGGGCAAGGTGAAGTCGATCACCACGTCGCTCAGCCGGAACAGCTCCGAGGCGTCGTCGGTCGCCAGCACGCCGGGCGCGACAGTCTTGCCGAACGCCTCGTCGCCCTCGCGCGCGGTGGCCGCCGCCAGGGTCATGCCGTCGGCGGCCAGCACGAGCTCGATCAGCAGGCGGCCCATGCGGCCGCCCGCCCCTGCGATTCCTACCTTCACGCCGAGAGATTCTGTTCGGCGAACTCCCAGTTCAGCAGCCTGTCGATCACGGCGTTCACATAGTCGGCGCGGCGGTTCTGGTAGTCGAGGTAGTAGGCGTGCTCCCAAACGTCGATGGTCAGCAGCGGCTTCACGCCCTGGACATAGAGCGGGGTGTCGGCGTTGCCGGTGCGGCGCACGGTCAGCTTCTCGCCTTCCAGGCACAGCCAGCCCCAGCCGGAGGCGAACTGGCCGATCGTGGCCGTGGCGAAGGCCTGTTTGAACTTGTCGTAATCGCCGAAGCTGGACTTGATCAGATCCCCGATCTTCCCGCTGGGCATCCCGCCGCCGTTCGGCCGCATGCTCTGCCAGTAGAAGTTATGATTGAAGGTCTGACCGACATTGTTGAACAGGGCGGCCTTGTTCGGGTTCACCGCCGTCGCGCGCAGGATCTCGACCAGCGGCTTGTCCTTCAGATCATCGTTCGCCAACAACGCGTTGCCGGCGTTGACGTAGGCGAGGTGGTGCTTGCCGTAGTGGAAGCCCATCGTCTCGGATGAGATCACCGGCGACAGCGCGTTGTCCTCATAGGGCAGCTTGATCTGCGACAGCGGGCCGGGGGCGGCCTGGCCGAAGGAAAGCCGCGGCATGGCGAGGCCGCCGGCGGCGAGCATGAGGCCGGACGCCAGGAAGCGCCGACGGTTGGGGACCAAGAGCGTTGATTCTTTCGCCATGAATAAAATTCCTCCCGAGTAATTCAAGCCGCCATGAAGTCTTCTGGCGGCCGAATCGTCAAGTCGGGTCAGAGGGCGCCGGCCGCCATCGCCGCTCGCCAACCGCCATGGGCGGTGATGTCCTTCGCGCCATCCACGGCCGCCGCCTCGCACAGGAAGCCTTTCAGGACGCGCCCGTCGGACAGGGAGACTGACCCCAAGCCCAAAGGCGCGGGGATGAGGTCCAGGAATCCGCCGACCGCGGCCATGGGCACGGCCCAGACTTCCCCTGCGATCGAGGCGCCGCCCTGCGCGACCCGCACCAACCCTGGGCGGGCCGGGGTTCCCGGCAGGCGATAGAAGCGATAATCCGGGCTGGTCCGGCAGGGCCCGAGCGGAATCGCGCCGCGCTCGGTGAGCTGCCCATTCAGCGGCAGGCCAGCCATATGCGCGCCGATCACCACGATCGGTAGGCAGCCCTTCGGAACCGGCGTGACGCCGGAAGCGCCCAGCGGGTGCGGGGCCGGACGCAGCAGGCCCTCGGCGAGCGTCGCCAGGCGGCGATCGCTCCAGGCCGGACCCACCAGGGTGACGCCCACCGGCATGCCGTCGCCGCGAAAGCCGTTGGGAATCGCCAGCGCCGCGAGGTCCATCAGATTGACGAAATTGGTGTAGCGGCCGAGGTCGCTGTTGCGCGCGACCGGCTCCGCCGCGACCTCGTCCAGCCGCCAGATTGTTGGAGCGGTCGGCAGAACCAGCGCGTCGATCCGATCCCAGATCGGGGACATGGCGCGACGATTGGTCGCCAGCTTGTGGAAGGCGTCGAAGGCGTCGACCGTCCGGCGCTCCAGCCCGCCCGCAAGAATCGCCCGCGTCGTCGGGTGCAGGCTGTCGGGGCGGTTCAGCACCCAGTCGCGCAAAGCCGCCGTGCGCTCCGCCACCCAGGGGCCGTCATAAAGCAGCCGGGCGACCTCCAGATAGGGTTCGATGTCGATCAGCTCGACCGCGCCCAACCTGCTGATCAGCGCCTCGTAGCGGGCGGCGGCGTCCGCGTCGCCCAGGAATTCGCGCTGATGCGGCAAGGGAACGCCGAAGCGGGGGGCGCCCGCCGGCCCCGGGACATCCGCCGGGACATCCCCCGGGACATCCGCCGGGGCGGCGCGGCTGTAGGGATCGGCCGCGTCATAGCCGCCGGCGACATCCAGCACGGCGATCGCGTCGGCGACGGTCAGCGCGAAGATCGAGACGCAATCGATCGACCGGCAGGCCGGAACGACGCCGCGCGTCGGAATCAAGCCCGCGGTCGGCTTCAGCCCGATCAGATTGTTGAACATCGCGGGCACCCGGCCCGATCCCGCCGTGTCCGTGCCTAAAGAAAAGGCGACTGTCCCCGCCGCCACCGCCACGGCCGAACCGGAGCTGGAGCCGCCGGGGATGAAGTCCGCATTGAAGGCGTTGCGCGGCGTCCCGTAGGGACTGCGCACCCCGACGAGGCCGGTGGCGAACTGGTCGAGATTGGTCTTGCCTACAAAAAGGGCGCCGGCCTCCAGAAGCCGCTCAACGACGGGCGCGGACTCTTCAGGCGTGTAGGCGGCGTCCGGGCAGGCGGCGGTGGTCGGGATCCCGGCCACGTCAATGTTGTCCTTAACCGCAAAGGGGACGCCGTACAGCGGGCCGCGCTCTGCGGCAGGGATCGCCGCCAGGGTTTCCGCCGCTTTCAAGAGCGCCGCGTCGTCCGGCCGGCTGATCCAGGTCGCCGGGTCGTTCACCGCCTCGATCCGCGCGATCACCGCTTCGGCGATGGCGACCGGCGAGCCGCCGGCGGCGTAGAAGGCCTGGAGCGCGTCCAGGCTGAAGACGCTTGGAATCATAGCTTGGCCAACAGCCCTGAAAGCGCGCCGCAGAGCGCGCCCTTCGGATCGATCAGATGATCCAGGATCGTGAAGTGATCCTCGTTCGGCAGCGCCATCAGCTCGCCTTTCAGGCCGGCGCCGGTCCAGGCGGCGGCGAAATCCTCCGATTGCCGGCGCAGCTCAGGCAGTTCCGCCCCGCCATAAGCCAGAGTAAGCGGGCCGGCCTTGGCGGGGAGATGGCGGATCGGGCTCATGGCCGCCGCCTCCGCTTCGTCGAGCCGCAGCTTTTCATTAAGATAAGTGAGGCGGATCGGCTCCAGCTCGAACACGCCGCTGACGCTCAACCCTGCGTCCACCCCGCTCAGGCCCATGGCCGACGCGGTCAGATGGCCGCCGGCGGACCAGCCGCCGACGATCAGCGTCGCGAGATCCAGGCCCAGCTCCGGGCCGCGTCGGCGCAGCCAGGCGATCGCGGCCGCGATCTCGCCGACGATCGCGGTCAGCCGAGCGTCTGGGGCCAGCGTATAGCCCACCACGGCGACGTCGAAGCCTAGCGCCAGCGGGCCCTGCGCCATCACGGAGAAGCCTTCCTTGGCGTTGCGCTGCCAGTAGCCGCCATGGATGAACAGGAAGCAGGGCGCGCCCGCCGCCCCGCTTCGGAACAGGTCGATCTTCTGGCGCGGGGCTGGGCCGTAAGCCTGATTCAGCAGCGCCGGATGATGTTTGCGGAAGGCGGCGCTGCGCTCCGCCCAGCTCGCCACCCTCTCCGCGCTGTCGGCCACGGCGGCGGAATTGTTGTAGGCGGCGTCCAGCGTCGCGCGGTCCATGCCGCGGTGAAGGATCATGCGGCTTTTCGCCCATGGTGGCTGTGCAGCTTGCTGGAGAGCAGGCGGCGCGCTTCGTTGAAATCCGGGGAGGTGACGTCGCGCGGGCGGGCCGCGCCGATCAGCTCCTCGCTCTCGATCCGCCCCGGGCCGGGGGCCATCACCACGACCCGGTCCGAAAGATAGACCGCCTCCTCGATCGAGTGGGTGACGAACAGAACGGTCAGGCTCGTCTTGCGCCAAAGATCCAGCAGCTCCTCCTGAAGCCGTTCGCGGGTCATGGCGTCGAGCGCGCCGAACGGCTCGTCCATCAGCAGCACTTCGGCGTCGTTCGCCAGCACGCGGGCGATCGCCACGCGCTGCTTCATGCCGCCGGAGAGTTGATGCGGGAAGGCGTCGGCGAACTTGCCAAGGCCGACGATGTCGACGAACCGGTCGACGGTCTCCTTCACGACCGCCTTCGCCAAGCCGCGGGCCGCGGGCCCGAAGCCGATGTTCTGGCGCACCGTCAGCCAGGGGAACAGGCCGTAGTCCTGGAACACCATGCCGCGGTCGGGGCCGGGGCCGGTGACCGGCTTGCCCCACATCAGCACCTCGCCGGAGGTCGCTTTCTCGAACCCCGCCACAATACGCAGCAAGGTGGATTTGCCGCAGCCGGAGGCACCGATCAGGCAGAGAAATTCGCCTTTGCGCACGGTCAGATCGGCGCCGGACAGGGCGAGGATGCTCTGATCCTGCAGGATGAATTCCTTGGAGACGCCTTTCAGCTCCAGGATCGGGATGGTCGGCTCAACCATGCGAGGGGCTCCAGCGCAGCAGGCGCTTGTTGATCTCAACCACCACCCGGTCCGACAGAAAGCCCGCCAGCCCGATCACGATCATGCCCGACACCACGATTTCCGTTCTTGAGAGCTGCCGCGCCTCCATGATGATGGCGCCCAGGCCGGTCTGCACGCCGGTCATCTCCCCCACCACGATCACCACCCAGGCGAAGCCCAAACCGAGGCGGAAGCCGGTGAAGATGCTGGGCAGAGAGGCCGGAAGCACCACTTTGAAGAACTGCGCCGAGCCCTGGCAGCCAAGCATCGAGGCCGCCTCGAACAGCCGCGGCTCAACGTTGCGCACGCCGAACACGGTGTTCAGCAGCACGGGATAGAACGCGCCCAGAAACACCAGGAAGAAGGCCGAGCGCGGGCCGAGGCCGAACAGAATCATGGCCAACGGCAGCCACGCCGTCACCGGAATCGGCCGCAGCAGCTGCAGGGTCGGGTCGAGCAGCTGCCGGATCAGCAGCACCCGGCCGATCAGCAGACCCAAGGGGACGGCCAGCAAGGCGGCCAGCGCGAAGCCGCCATAGACCCGGCTGACCGAGGCCAGAATATGGGAGCCGAGCGTCGCGCTGAAGGCGTCGTCGTAGATTCCGCCGAAGCTGAGATCCCACAGCATGACGGCGACTTCCCTGGGCTCCGGGATAAGGCTGGGGCCTTTCCCGGAGGTCGCCAGATGCCACGCGATCAGCAGCCCCAACGGAAAGGCGACGGCGAGCGCCGCCGGCCTCAGCCGGGTCGACAGGGTGTGGGGACCGATCACGCGGACTTGGCGAGATTGTCGTTGAACGAGGTGTTGAAGAACTTCGTGAAGTCCGGCAACTGGCGGATCTGCTTCATCTCCAGCATCTGCTGGCCGTAGGTGCGGGCCTGCCTCAGCATGGTTTCGTCCATGCGCCAGGTCAGCTCGACGTTCGGCACGGAGATCTCCAGCGCCTCTTTCTTCTGCCCCAGCTTGGCGATCGCCATGGCGATCAGCTCGTCCGGGTTCTTCATCGCATGCTCCGTGGCGTCGCGGTGGATCCTCAGGAGGGTCCTGACGACCTCCGGCCGCTGGGCCAGTGTGTCAGGATGGGCGCCCAGCACCATGTTCAAGGAGCCCATGGCGGTGGAGTAGGGATATTCGACCAGCTTGCCGACCCCGGAGGACAGGCTGACGCCCGGCGCGGGCTCGGCCCCGACATAGGCGTCGACGTCGCCGCGCGCCAGGGCCAGATGCATCTCGCTGAAGGAAATGCGGACCGGCGTGATGTCCTTCACGGTCATGCCTTCCATGCGCAGCCGCTCAAGGATGAACACCTCCTGGGTGGAGCCCGGCCAGATCGCGACCTTCTTGCCCTTCAGATCCTTGATCGAGGCGATGTCGGAGTCTTTCTTGGCGACGACGCCCATGCCGCGGTTGCAGGCGGCGGCGATCACGGTCAGCGGCTCGCCGGCGGCCGCGCCCAGCATGGCGGCGGCGATGCCGAACATGCCGAAATCAACGGATTTGGTGTCCACCGCGTTCTTGCCGTCGGTCGGGCTCTCGAACGGGATGACG
>JBMLRS010000400.1:0-4599 GCA_049240905.1 Elsteraceae bacterium | reverse complement strand
TGCGGTTTCTTAATGTCCGTGATCTACCCGACTCAATCATTGGCAGAAAGCGTGAGCAAAGTTCTTTGTTGGCGAGCAGGGCGCGATGTTGGCGTGTATGCTGGCACATAATGCGAGCACAACGGCTGCCGCATTGTCAGCTAATCTGAGCAGAAATCTGCGATGTTTGTGAGCGCGAGCGCTGATGATTGCGAGCGCCTACAGCTAGGTTTCACAACATAGCTCGCCAGCGTAGACTGCTTAAGCTTTGCTGTTCACCTCAGCCCCCCGCAGAGTCAATAAATCTGACCGGAGCCTATGAACGATTACCATTTGTTCGGCTGGCGCTTGCGCAGCCAGCTATCCCTTGTGGAGCTTTTGCCCTGGCGGGGCGATGCGCGCGCGCCGGACATCATCGTCGAGATCGGGACGGTCCCTGAGTTGGATCCAGAGTCGCCCTGTTTCAGCCCGGTCCTGCAGATTCAGCCGACCGGGGTGCGCTTCATCATCCCCTCGGTCGCTGGCTACTGGGTGGAGGGTGGCCGGCGTGTCGTCGTCTCGCCAACGCTCCCCAAGGAGGCGCCGGACATCAGGGTGTTTCTGCTGGGGACGGTGCTAGCAGTTCTCTGCTTTCAGCGCGGGTTGCTGCCGCTGCACGCCAGCGCGGTGGACATCGGCGGGCAGACCCTGCTGCTGTCGGGGCCGTCAGGCGCGGGAAAATCCACTTTGGCCGCAGCCTTTTCCGCGAGGGGCCACCGGCTTCTGAGCGACGATCTGTGCGCGCTGCGGATCGAGAAAGGTGAGTCCCTGATGATCCATCCCGCCTTTCCGATCGTCAAACTCTGGCGCGACTCCGCCGACCATCTTCAGGCGCCGATTGATGGATTGCCGCGGAGCCGCGAGGAGTTGGAGAAATATCATGTCCCCTTGGCCGAGGACCGGTTCCAGCCCGCGCCGCTTCCCGTCGCCCAGATCGTCTTTCTGCGCACTGAACGATTGGCCGAGGCGCGTCGCTCGCGCTTGCTCGGCGGATTCGAAGCCCTCCGGCGCTATGATCTTGTTCACCGCTGGCGGTTGGGCTTGGCATTGGGAGCGCACAGACTGATGTTTGAAGGCATGGCCCGGCTCGTGGAGACAGCTTCCGTGGCGGAGGTCGCGCGCAGCGCAGATTTGGCCGATCTTCCCTCGCTGGTCGATGAGGTTCTGGCGCTGATGGACGCACCTGGCGAATGACCTGGATCCATTGGCTTGCGTCTTACCCGAAGTCAGGCAACACGTGGCTGCGGATCCTGCTGCAATCCTATCTGGCGGGGGGGACGGCGGTCGATATCAACAAGCTGACGGTCGGCAACTGGCGCAGCGGCGAGCGCGCAAGATTTGATGAGGACATCGGTGTCGCTTCCTCAGATCTGACGGGCGGCGAGATCCAGGCCTGGCGCGCCGCGGCCATTCAGGCTTGGGTGCGGACGCTGACTCAGCCCGTATATCTCAAAATCCACGATACGCGATCGACGATTGCGGAAAGCGACGACCTCGCGCCGGGGATGACTCGCAGCGCGATCTATCTTGTTCGCGATCCGCGCGATGTCGCGCTGTCCTTGGCGCGGCACATGACCGTCTCCGTCGATCAGGCGATCACGTTCATGGGTACGCTCGATCAGTTGATGGAGCAGTCTCGCAGACGCTTGCACGCGCGCCTAATCGAACATTGGGGCAGTTGGAGCCAGAATGTCGAAAGCTGGCTCGCTCCCGCGCCGTTCCCGGTCCATGTCCTGCGTTATGAAGCCCTGAGGTCGGATCCCGAGGCAGCGCTTTTGGGTGTTCTCACGGCGTTGGCGCTGCCGCTTGAACCGGAGAAGATTCGTGCTGCGGTGGCCGTCGCCGCACTGGACAAACTGCGCGATCAAGAACGGACGAGTGGGTTCATCGAGGGGCTGGGGGCGGGCGCCTTCTTCGGCGAAGGCCGGGTGCAAGGCTGGCGCGGCCGGCTGACAGCGCGGCAGATAGCCCAGATCGAGGCTGATCACGGGCCAGTGATGCGTTGCCTGGGATATCTCGACGTTGATTACTGATTGCCGCCTTCGCTCCAGCGAATGAAGCGGCCAGCGTGGATGGCGCGCGGCAACATCGTCTCATACTCAAAACGCTTGGCTTTGGCGGCTTCGGCATTGGCGGGCCAGTCGTCGATCAATCGCTTGAGACGAGGCAGATCGAGCATCTCGGCGGCGAGGGGAACCTTGGCGAAGCGTTCTACATCGTCCGCGAAACGCTCGCGCTGGACTGACAGTCGGCTGAACCATTCCGGGTTCTGCTGACCGTAGCCCCGCTCGGCGAGTTGGGAGGGCGGCAGCCGATCGGTCAAGGCGCGGCGAGCGAGGCTGCGCAGTTCGCCGCCCAAGAGATATTGTTCGCGCGGGATCGCCAGACAAAATTCTACAAGATCCGGATCGGCGAACGGATCCCGCATCTCGATGCCGTAATAGGCCCGCAACGCGCCATGGGTTTCGAGCAGGCCGTTGCGCCGCTCGTGCAAGAAATACGCGGTCAGCTTTCTGCTGTCGGCCTGATGAAGAAACATCCCATCTTCGCCTGATGCCCATATCGCGGCGTCGAGACCGACATCCGTCGCGAAGGACGGCCGGATCGCCGCATGTCGCGCCCAGGGCTCTTCGCCTGGATGTCGCCATCGCCATAAGCTGTCACGCAGTTTCGGAGGGAGAGAGGGGATCAGGATATGCGCTTTGATGATCCCCCACAGCGCCCTCTTTCGAAACCGCGTCGCGCCGGGGAGCAACTGGATGAGCCTGTCCAACCGCCCGGCCCGCGCGTAGTCGCCCAATCCGCGCAACCCGTCGTAGCTGAGAGTCATATTGCCCATCGACCCTGTCAGCAGCACGGTGCGCCCATCCGTCCTCGCGGCGCGGTAAGCCGCGTCAAACCAGCCCAAGTGGCTGATGTTGAACTGCATCCGGCCTCCAGCGACGAAAAAGGGGGCCGCGTCGAGCTCAATCGTCGCAGGCTGCGTGGAATGGTGAAACTGCGGGCGCATGTTGGGATAGCGGGCGGCGAGCGCCGCGACATAGGAGCGCTCATGATCATACCACCCCTCCCGCCCTTCGACATGCTGCCCTGGCGGTGGCTCGACGGTGTAAGTGTGTAGGGGGGCGGGGACGACCATGCGCGCCGCCGAAGCTGCAATGGCCGAACTATCGAGCCCGCCTGACAGCAGGATGCCCGCCGCCTTTTCGCTGCGCATCCGACGCCGCACCGCCCGGTCCAACAGGTGGCGCGCGGCTTCGGCGTAGGCTTGTGGGCTTTTCAGCGACAGGCGGTGGGCTGGATCAGGACGCCAGAACGCCTGTTCCCGCACCCCATCGGCGTCGACCGTCAGATGCGTTCCCGTCGGTAGCAGGCGAATATTCTTGTAGATAGTGTCGGCTGGGTCGGCGACATGAATGGTGAAGTGAAGAGCGAGTTGAAGCGGATCGAGATCTCTTGGAACCCCGGGGAATTGATGGAGTGCGCTGAGTGTCGTGGCGAACCAGAAACTCTTTCGGCGGGCGTGCCAGTAGACGATCCGCATGGCCATCGGCGCAACGACTAGGTGAAAGCGTCGCTGGCTCTGATCCCATAGCCCGAAGGTGAAATCGCCTTCCAGCCTATGCAGCGCTTCGAAACCGTAGCGGTCGAGCCATGCGGCGGCGATCTGAGAGTCAGGGGAGCCGGGCTGCAAGCCCAGATCTTGCGCAATCGCAGAGGGCTCGAACAAATAGCCGTCAAAAACGATGACGCGTCCGGCCTGATCCTGGAATGGTTGGCGCTCTTTGCGATCTTCAGCAGTCACAATTCGCTGGGCGTGCGCCAAGACAGCAAAGTCGTCGCGCCAGATGCGCGGCGCACCAACGCCCGCGCCGCGAAATGCAGCGCCGGCGCGCGCGCGATCTTCTTGGGCTTCCGCTTCCCGCCCGAAGGCGAGATAGCCGCGAAAATCGCTCATGCAACGAGAGGTGCTTCTATAATGAAGTTAAGTTCCTACGATGCCGTAAAGATCCCTGATCCATCATCGCCAGGCGACGCACTAGTCTGGGTGAATTCTGCAATTGAAAAGGTCTTGAATGAGTGAAGGGGCGCAACCCAGCGCCGCTTCGGCGCGCCTTGTGATGCAGGCTCAGGTTCGTTTTCACTGTCATGCTGCTCTTCGCGTACCTGCATAGCCCAATCCCACGAAACATTATTGTGTGATAGATGAATTGTAATCGAACCGAGTAGCTTTTACCGCAAATTTGAACGTTGATGGAACTCCCATTGTCGAAAAATCATATCAATTTATTGTTCTATCTAGGTCTTGTGAGAGCTTTCAGCTGGTGCCTCCCCGTCCTGGCTCAGCGGCAGCGTGAAGCCAGCCGTTCAATGTCAGGCGACCATCCAGGCGGTCCTCGGACTCCAATGAGACGGGCGTGACGGCGTGCAGGCTAACCGATGGAAAGAGGAGGAGGCTGTTCTCCGCTGGCGTGATGCGCGTGAACTCCATGCTGGATCTCACCTGATCCGGGCTTGGTTCGTCGAATAGCAGAAGGTCCCCACCGGAGAATCGTTTCGGGATTCGATGGAGGTAGTACA
>JBMLRS010000399.1:0-2137 GCA_049240905.1 Elsteraceae bacterium | reverse complement strand
TTACCAGCCGCAGATCGAGGCGTCGGCCGCCTATTTCCTGTCCAAGCCATGGGCGGTCGGGGCGTAGTATCGGACAAAGCCCAATAATCTGGGGTTCGCGCGCGAACAGAACGCCTATGATCTGTTCACCGCCTATTTCCTGAACAAGAACGCAGCGATCACCTTGGCCTATCTGGATATCGGCGACGTCGCGACCCGGCGCGGCCAATCCGGCGCCTATGTTTCGCTCCAGATCGGCTTTTGAGGGGGAAACCGATGCGCGCCCGCCTGTTCGCCCTCTTGCTCGCCCTTGCGGCCTCCATCCCGGCCCCCATCCAAGCCAACGCCGCGACCCTGTTCGAGCAGATGGGCGGGGCCGAAGGGCTGACCCGCATCACCAACGACGCCATCGATCTCGCCTTGGTCAATCCGATCATCAAGGACTCCTTTTCGGAAACCAACATCCCGCGGTTCCGCGCGTTGCTCTACGCGCAGTTCTGCGAACTGACCGGCGGCCCCTGCAAATATGAAGGCCGCAGCATGGCGCGCTCCCACGCCCCGCTGAAGCTGACCAATCTGCATTTCAACGCGCTGGTGGAGGATCTCCAGACCGCGATGGATCGCGCCAAGATCCCGTTTTCCGTGCAAAATCGGTTCCTGGCGATTCTGGCGCCGATGCAGCGCGACGTGGTGACGAGGTGAGGCGATGAACGGAAGATTGAAGGCGTCCTGGCTGGCGATCACGCTCCTCGGCTGCTTCCTGGCCGGCGGCGCGGCGGCGGCGGTCCAGCAGGCCAGCCAAAAGGGCCGGGCCTTTCTGCCCAGGGAGGTGAGCCTCGCGGTCGGCGATCAACTCACCATCGCCAACGACGACGAGTTCACCCACCAAGTCTACATCCAGTCCGACGGTTTCAACTTTGACTCCGGGGAGCAAGATCCCGGCAAGGCCGCGACCATCACCTTCACCAGGGCCGGCGCGTTCGACGTGCTCTGCCGCATTCACCCGAAGATGAAGCTGCGCGTCACGGTGAAATGACCTGGGTCTCGCCCGTCGGCGTCTTCGGCCGCCGCCAGCGCCAAAGCCGCAGCTTCTCCAGCGCCAGATAGGCCGCCGGCGTGGTGTAGAGCGTCAGGATTTGCGAGACGAACAGGCCGCCGGCGATCGTCACGCCCAGCGGCCGGCGCAGCTCCGAGCCTGGCCCTTCCGCCAGGATCAGCGGCAGGGCGCCCAGCAGGGACGCCAGAGTGGTCATCAGGATCGGGCGAAACCGCTCGATGCAGGCCTCGAAGATCGCGACATCCGGCGCCAGCCCGCGCTTGCGCTCCGCCTCCAGCGCGAAATCCACCATCATGATGCCGTTCTTCTTCACGATGCCGATCAGCAGCACGATGCCGATGAAGGCGATCACCGACAGCTCCAAGCCGGACCAATGCAGCGCCAGCAGGGCGCCGAGGCCCGCCGAGGGCAGGGTGGAGATGATGGTCAGCGGGTGGATCAGGCTCTCGTACAGCACGCCCAGCACCAGATAGACGGTCACCAAAGCGGCGATGATCAGCAGGGCCTGAGTCCCGCCGGCCGCGTTCACGGTCTTGGCGTCCCCGGCGAACTCCGCCGTCACCGTGTCGGGCAGATGCAGCTCCGCGACCGCTTGGGCGATCGCGGCGTTGGCGTCGGCCAGCAGCTTTCCTTCCTCCAGACTGTAGCTGACGGTGACCGCCGGGAACTGGCCCTGATGGTTCACCACCAGCGAGGCGAGCCCGCGCTCCACCGTCACCAGCGCCGAAAGGGGGATCTGGGCGCCGTCAGGGGCCGACACATGAATCGACGCGAGGTCGGTCGGGTCGCGCTGCCGGCGCGGCTCCACTTCCAGCACCACGCGATATTGATTGCGTTGGGTGTAGAGCGTGGCGATCTGACGTTGGGAGTAGGCGTTGTTCAGCGCGTCGTTGATCGCCTGGATCTTCACGCCCAGCCGCGCGGCCGCCGCGCGGTCGATGGTGAGATTAGCCTGCAGCCCGTTCGCCTCACGGTCGGTCGTCACGTCCACCAGCCCGGGAATCCGCCTCACCCGCTCGGTCACGATCGGCGCGTATTTCACCACCTCGTCGAAATTGGGGCTCCAGACCGTGAACTGATAGCTGGCCTTGCTGCTGCGCG
>JBMLRS010000398.1:0-5784 GCA_049240905.1 Elsteraceae bacterium | reverse complement strand
CCCGGCATCAGCAGGATGCGGCAAGTGACGGCGGCCAGCGCCTTGTCGTAATCGCCGCCGAAGGCCTCGCATTGGCTGACGTCGCCCGCCTCCCACATGCGGATCTGCGCCATCAGGTCGTTGGCGTGACGGCGCGCGAAATTGCCGTCCCAGGCCCGGACCAGGAAATCCTCCAAGGAGGCGAAGCCGCCTTCGCGCCACAATTCGTCGCGGAAGAAGGCGTGAGACAACGCCCAACCGGCGTAGACCCTACCCATGGCGCGCATGCCGATCGTCGCTTGCGCGGTGAAGCGGCCGTCCTTGTAGGCGGGGTCGCTGGTGAGGGCGGCCTTCACCCCTTCCAGAAACACCTTGTTGTAGGGCGCGCAGCGCGCGCTGCCGCAGATCACCGCCGCGCGCTCCACCATGTCGGCGTGGCAGGCGGCCCAGTGATAGGCCTGGGCCCCGCCCATCGACCAGCCATAGACCAGCGCGATTTTCGAGATCTCGAAGACCTCGGTGAGCAAGCGTCGCTGGACCGCGACCGCGTCATGGTAGGTCACCATCGGGAACTCGCCGGGCGTGTTCGAAGGCGAGGAGGAAAGACCATTGCCGAACAGGTTCGGGATGATCACGAAGTATTTTTCGGGGTTCAGCACGCCATCCGGCTTGATCAGCCATTCGGTGTCGCCGTGCTGCGCGCTGAACGAGGTCGGGTAGACGACGACGTTGTCCTTGGCCGCGTTCAAACTCCCGTAGGTTTTGTAGGCCAGCTTCATCGACGGGAACACAGCCCCGGAGCGCAGGGGCGTGTCCCCAGCCTCAAACAATTTGTAATCCATGGAGAAATCCTTTGAGGGGCGGCCCGATCAATCGGGCAGCGCCGCCCGGATCGCCATGAGATCATCAAGCCGCGCGAGGATAAGATCAACGACGGTCGGATCGAAATGCGCCCCGCGCTCCTGGCGCAGCAGATCGACGATCTGCTCCAACGGCCAAGCGTTCTTGTAGCAGCGCTTGCTGCCCAGCGCGTCGAACGCGTCGATCGCGGCGACGATCCTGCCATGAACGCCGATTTCTTCACGGGCCTTGCCGAACGGATACCCTCGCCCGTCCCAGCGCTCGTGATGCTCCAGCGCGATGAGCCCGCCGACTTTCAGGATCTCAAGATCGGGGCTGTAGACCAACTCGTAGCCGATATGGGCGTGGGTCTTCATGATCTCCCATTCCTCGGCCGTGTGTTTGCCCGGCTTGTTGAGGATATGGTCGGGGATCCCGATCTTGCCGACGTCATGCAGGGGCGCCGCGTATTTCAGGATCGTCGCCTCCTGCTCCGAAAGGCCCCAGCAGAGGCCGATCAACGCGGACATCTCGGCCACGCGCCGGATATGATTGGCGGTCTCCTTGGAGCGCGACTCCACTGCGCCACCCAGCCGGTAGGCGATCTCGCGCTGCGCCTCCTCCAGCCCCTCCTTCATCTGGAGGTTCTCCAGGCCGATCCCGATGTTGCGGGAGAACAGCCGCAGCAACTGATCGTCGAGCCCTGTCGACGAGCGCTTTCCTTCAACGATCAGAACTTTCGGCGCGGACTTTCCCTGAATGACGCCGATATAGCGATCCTCCGACCGCCCTGCGGCATCGCTTTCGAGGCGCTCCTGGACCTGGATCGCGGCGTCCGGCGAGAGCGCCGAGAACAGCGGCTCCCCAACGGAGCCGGCGAACCTGCCCGTGCCGGCGACGATGGAGAGTTGATCGGCGCGCTTGCCCACCGCAGCCAACGCGTCGCGCGCCCCGGCGGCGCGATCGGCCTCGTCCGCGCCGCCGATCAAGGCGGTGAGATGCTCCAGCGCGCCGTTCGCGAAGCTGGGTATGGACTGGCGTTGAAACATGGCCGCCGAAGCGTCGATGATCCGCTCCAGGCCCTTTTTGCTGGTTTCGATCGCGATGATGTCGCGGTAGGCGCGCAGGCAGGAGAACAGAACCGTCTCCAGCCGCGTCGTCCTCAGATCTGTCTTCAGGATATAGTCGTGGATGTCGTAGCGGCGGATCACTTCGCGCTCGGGCGCCCGGCCGGCCTGGCCGGTGCGCACGACGATGCGCAGATTGCCGATGCCCAACTCCTCCCGAATGCGATGAATCGCGTCCAAACCGGCGTGATCGGTCTCCATCACCACGTCGAGGAACAGCACCGCGGCGTCCGGATTCCGCGCCAACAAGGCGACCGTCTCCGCCGCCGAATAGGCGCTCAAGATCTCCAACGGCCGGTCTTCAAAAGTGAAGTCGCTCAGCGCCAGATCGGTGATGGCGTGCACGTCCTTGTCGTCGTCCGCCAGGATCACGCGCCAAGGGCGCGGCGAAGGGGAGAGCGAGACGTCTTGTTCGAGCATCTTCTAAGGCCTTGAGCATAGGCGCGCGGCGGCGCCGTAAACCGAGGGAAAGCTGGATGGGGTGAGCGCTCCAATTTTCATTAAGACATACGATAGTGTTGGAGGCGGCGCGCTCCAGTTTCCTTTGCCTTCACAATGATCCCGAGCCTTGGGTTCCTTTGAGTTTTGTTCTCCATGACGTCTTGGATCGCTCCTCTCCTCTTTTCTTTATGATGAATCTGAGAGTTGGCCCACCCTGTCAAGTAACCTTCATGATCCGTGAAATAGGCCTTTATCAACAATACGATCACGTAAATATAAATCGCCTTCCATATTGCTAATGCCTGACGTTCGTCTGATTCTGCCGCTCCATTCGGTGATTGCCACCGGAGCGGCGGACAGAGGGAGCGTAGCGATGGCCGGCGGTGCGTTTCTTCGCGGTTTTCTGCTGGCGCTGAGCCTCTCGACCGGGATTGGCCCAGGGTCGATCTTGGCTGCGGCGGAACGATCATACGGGGAGGCGCCGATGCTCGCCGACCTCGTGTCGGAGGGGCGCTTGCCGCCGGTAGGAGATCGTCTGCCCGAGGAGCCGTTGGTCGTCATTCCCCAGGATCGCGTCGGCGTCTATGGCGGCTCATGGCGGATTGGCCTGCTTGGCGACGGCGACGGGCCCGGATTGCTGCGCATGGTCGGCTATGACGGGATGATGTCCTGGAAGGCGGATTGGAGCGAACCCTTCCCCAACATCGCGCGCGCGGTCGAGGTCAGCCCCGACGCTCGGGAATATCTGTTCCATTTGCGCAAAGGCATGAAGTGGTCGGACGGTTCGCCTTTCACGGCGGAGGATGTCGTCTTCGGGCTGACGGAAATCACGTTCAACAAAGAGATCCATCCGCTGACCCCCGCCTGGTATCGGCCGGGCGGCGTGGCGCCGAGCGTCGAGGCGGTCGATCCCCTGACCGTTAGGATCCTGTTCAAGGAGTCGATGAGCCTGTTCCTGGAATATCTGGCGACCGCCGACGGCCAGGAAGTGGGGCTTTATCAAAAGCAGTATTGCAGCCAATTCCTGCCGAACCACAACCCGCAGGCCGACGCGGAGGCCAAGGCTCAGGGGTTCGCGAGTTGGGTCGAGCGGCTGGCGTTGAAATGCGCGCGTCGGGAACGACCCGCGCGCTGGGGCAATCCTGAACGCCCAACGCTCAACGCCTGGATGGTGGAGAAGCCTTACGCGGCGGGCGTCGGCGAAATGGTCATGGTGCGCAACCCCTACTACTGGAAGGTGGACACGCGCGGCAATCAGCTGCCCTATCTGGACAGGGTTGTGGCCACGGTCGGCGCGAATGTTGAGAAGCTGACCCTGATGGCGATGAACGGCCAACTCGACATGCAAGACCGCCATGTCGGAGCGCGGCAGAATCGCAAGATCCTGGAGAACGCGCAGAGACGCGGCAATTTCCGCTTCTACGAGCTGACCTCCTCCAGTTCCAACACGACGGTGATCGCCTTCAACGGCAATCACATGAACCCAACCCTGCGCAGATTGTTCGAGGACCGCAATTTCCGCATCGGCGTCAGCCACGCGATCAATCGTCAGGCCATCATCGACGTCGTCTATCAAGGGCGGTCCAAGCCGGCGCAGGTCGGGCCGATCGAAGGCTCGCCGCTGCATAATCCCGCGCTGACCAATCAGTATCTGGCCCACGACCTATCGCTCGCCCGCGCGGCGTTCGATCGCGCGCCGGGGCTGCGCGCGATCGGCGACGGCCGTTACAGCCTGGCGGACGGCTCGCCGATCTCGATCTCCATCGACATGGCCGTCGGCGTCTTTCCGGAATGGGCGCACAGCCTGGACATGATCAAGGTCGATCTCGCCAGGCTCGGCGTCGATCTGCGCCCCAACGTCCTGGACCGGCGCAGTTTCCAGAGCCGCTATGAACGGAACGACTTCGACGCGCAGATCTGGGGCGGCGACGGCGGATGGGACGCGATCCTTCAGCCCCGCTGGTATTTTCCGTCAGAGGACGAGTCGCGTTGGGCGCCGCTCTGGGCGCTCTGGCACATCAATCCCAAGGATCCGCGCGCCGAGCTTCCGCCGCCCCGGGTGCGGGAGCAGATGGCGCTCTATCAGACCCTCTTGAGGTCCACCAACGCCTCGATGCGCAACGCTCTGATGCGCCGGATCCTGGACATCACCCGGGAGGAGTTTCCCGTGATCGGCATCTGCCTGCCGGAGAACGGCTACGGCATCGTGCGGAATGATTTTCATAATGTTCCGACCAAGATGCCGTTCGCCTGGAGCTATCCCAATCCGGGGCCGGTGCGCCCTGAGCAGTTCTTTTCGACCCGGACGCCGTGACGCCTCGGCCGCGCGCAACTTTTCTGGCGCCGCTCGAGGGCTACGCGCGCCGGATTTGCTTGAACCGGAAGCTGATGATTCCGGTGCTGCTGCTGCTGTTCGCGATGGGGGTGGTGGTCGGTATCGGGGCGCTTGGCGTCCATCGAATCACCCGCTTGAACGCGGAGATCACCGGGCCGCAGCTCCAGCGCGTCTTGATCGCGAACGAGGCGAAGGCGGGCGTCGAGGAGGGGCGGGTCTACGCCGCGCTCGCGACTTTCGAGACTGATCCGGATCGGGCCGCCTTCTATCGACAGGTGGCCGCCGATCAGTTTGAGCGCGCGGCGAATCTCCTGTCCTCGCACGCCCTGCAGTCGGTCGACGCGCGGTCCGCGCAGTCGGCGGCGGCGCTGGGGCGAACCATCGTTGAATACGCGCAGTCGGAGTTGCTGAAGGAGCCGCCGGGCGGCGCGCATTCACCTGAGTCGCTGGCGATGAGCGTCCGCGCGTTGACGCGGGTGGACGTGACTTCCGCGATGCAGGCGCTGGTCGAAGGGGCGGAGCAGGACATCCGGGCGGACAGCGCGGAGATCATGCTGGTGCGCGACCGGATGCTGATTTCCGTAACCGTTGGGGCTGTAGCGGCCTTGGGGCTCGCGCTCTGGCTGGCGATCTGGATGCTGAACGCCTATGTCGCCACGCCGATCGCGCGGCTCAGGGGCTACCTGCTAAGCCTCGCCGATCTCGCGGAGCGGGATCCGGCGCGGCCCGGCCAGCCGCGCGCGACGCCGGTCGATCTTTTGTCGCAGGAGATTCCCCTGCTCGATCAAGCCGACGAGTTCGGCGACATCGCGCACAAGGAAAGGAGCTTCGCTGACACGGTGATGTTCTGGAAGAAGGACGCCGCCGCGCCCGCCGCGGGCGTCACGTCCGGCCTCGACGGCTCAACCACTCAGGTCGATGCCGCCGCCGAGAAGGAACGCATCGCCAAGCTCACCGGCGACAAGGCAGTGGTGATCCAGCGCGAAGGCAAGTCCCGGATCAAGCTTCCGGGCCTGTGATTTCTCCCCCTTGAGTGGGGATTTCACAATTCTCCCGGTGTCT